>NZ_DASRBZ010000001.1:0-10662 GCF_035653355.1 Mycobacterium sp.
AAGACAACACCCCGGCCAGCACCAGCGCCGAGAACACAGTCACACAAAAATCCTACAAATCGGGTGAACGCGGCCCTAGCGGCGCGCGGCCAAAATCGGACAAGTCACACCTAACGGCGCAGGTATTCGGCCATTGTTTACGCGATGTTTGCCGACCGGTCGCCGAAAAGCCGGATCATCTGGCGCCCTGGCTCGCGACCGCGGCCGCACCGGCGGCGGCCGCCTCCGGGTCGAGATAGCTGCCGCCCGCCACCATCGGCTTGAGGTTCGCGTCGAGGTCGTAGCGCAGCGGAATGCCGGTCGGGATGTTCAGCCCGACGATCTCGTCGTCGGACATGCCGTCCAAATACTTCACCAGGGCTCGCAACGAGTTGCCGTGCGCGGCGATCAACACGGTCTTGCCGAACCGCAGGTCGGGCACGATGACGTCGGTGAAATACGGCAGGAACCGCGCGACCACGTCGGCCAGGCACTCGGTCAGCGGACCGCCGCCGATGTCCGCGTAGCGCGGGTCGGTGTCCTGGCTGAACCTGCTGCCCTTCTCGATCGGCGGCGGCGGGGTGTCATAGCTGCGCCGCCAGGCCATGAACTGCTCCTCGCCGTAGCGCGACTTGATGTCGGACTTGTCCAGACCCTGCAGCGCGCCGTAGTGGCGTTCGTTGAGCCGCCAGCTGCGGTGCACCGGAATCCAGTGCCGGTCGGCGGTATCCAGTGCCAGATTCGCGGTGGTGATCGCGCGGCGCAGCAGCGAGGTGTAGACCACATCGGGCAGCAGGTTGTGCTCGACCAGCAGCTCGCCGCTGCGCACGGCTTCGGCGCGGCCCTTGTCGGTTAGGTCGACGTCGACCCAGCCGGTAAACAAGTTGCGCGCGTTCCAGTCGCTTTCGCCGTGCCGCAGCAGCACCAGCATGCCAGCGTTTCGCATGCCGGCAAGTCTCTCACGAACGCTGGTCCGAACCGTCCTGACGGTCTTCGTCGTCGATGAGGTGGGCAAACGCCTGGAGGTTCTTCAGCGACTCCCCGCGGGACACCCGCCACTCCCACTCTTTTTGGATCGATGAACAAAAACCCAACTCCAGCAAGGTATTAAAGTCCGAATCCACCGCCTCGAGCACCTGCCCGAGCACCCGGTCGAGCTCGTCGACGTCGACCGACGCCAACGACATGTGGCCGATCAGGTAGATGTCGCCGACATTATCGAGGGTGTAGGCCACCCCGTAGAGCCGGCGGTTGCGCTGCAGCAGAAACCGGTAGACGCCCTCGTGGTTCTCGTCGGGCTTGCGGCACACGAACGCCTCGACCCGCACCGAGTGCTCGCCGATGCTCAACATGGTGTTGGTCTTGAGCTTGCGCTCACCGGGCAGCTCCACGATCAGTCCCGGCGGCCCGCCGTGCGCGCCTGCGTGCCGGCTGAAGTTCAGCTGGCTGGCGTTGAGCGCATCCTCGATCACCTGCTGCAAGTGGCCGATGGGCGCGGCGTCCGACCCGCCGTTGCCGTCGTCGGCGGGGATCACGCGCCCACTCCCCTAGGCGCCGCCCAGTGCCGGGCCCGTCGCGCCGACGCCAGCCCTCGCAGCGGGCGCCGCCGCGTCCCCCGGAATTCGCTGATCGCGCGGCGATAACTGGCCAGCAGCGCGTCGACGGTGTTGTCCCAGGAAAACGTCGCCGCATGCATGACCGCCGAGCGGCTCATCGCCGAGACCCGCGGGCCCGTGGCGAGCCGCAGCAACTCCTCGATGGCGTCGGCCCACCGATCGACTTCGTGGCCGGACACCAACCTGCCGCTGATTCCGTCGCGCACCGCCACCGGCAACCCGCCCACCGCGGCCGCCACCACCGGCGTCCCGCAGGCTTGCGCCTCCACGGCAACCAACCCGAACGACTCCGAATAACTCGGCACCGCAACGAGGTCCGCGGCCTGAAACAACCGGGCCAGATCCTCGCGGTCCTGAGGCGGCAAGAACGTCACCCGGTCGGTGATACCCAGTTGCTCGGCCAGGCGAACCAACCCGTCTGGGGCGGCCAGACCGCTGCCAGACGGTCCGCCGGCCACCACGATGCGCACTTCCGGCAGTCTGGCGGCGGCGCGCAACAAAATGTCGGGCCCTTTCAGCGGCTGAATGCGCCCGACGAAGGCCACCACGTGTTCGTCGAGCGGAAGGCCCAGCGCGGTCCGCGCGGCGCGGCGATCCCCGGGGCGGAACACGTCCAGGTCCACCCCGGGATGGGCGACGTCGATCCGCTGGGGGTCGGCGCAATGCAGCGAAACTAGTTGTGCCGCTTCGTCTTCCGTGTTCACGATCAGCCGGTCGGCCTCGTCGACCACCTGTTGCTCACCGACCGTGCGCAGCGGCGGCTCAGGGGTATCGCCGTCGGCCAGCGCCGCGTTCTTCACCGCGGCCAACGTGTGCGCGGTGTGAACCAACGGCACCGCCCAACGATCGCGGGCCAGCCAGCCGACCTGACCGGACAGCCAGTAGTGCGAGTGCACGATGTCGTAGTAGCCCGGTTCGTGGGCGGCTTCAGCGCGCAACACCCCGGCGGCGAACGCACACAGCTGCGTGGGCAGGTCGTATTTGTCGAGGCCTTCGAACGGTCCGGCTACCACGTTGCGCACCAGCACACCGGGCGCAACCCGCACGGTCGGCGGATCCGTCGACGCGGTGGCTCGGGTGAAGATCTCCACCTCGACGCCGCGACGGGCCAGGTGCAGCGCGGTTTGCAGCACGTAGACGTTCATCCCGCCGGCGTCGCCGGTGCCCGGCTGGGCCAGCGGCGAGGTGTGGACTGACAGCACCGCCACCCGGCGCGGATCGTGAAAACGGGAGACCTCGAGCCGGGGCAGTTCGCTGTTCCGCACACCGCCATCTTTGCAGTACCGCCCGCGCCGCCCCGACGCCGCAGGTCACGCCGACGTGTCGCGCGCAGCACCCCCCGCCACCCGCAGCGCGGACCCGTATGCGCCGCCAGCGGGTGAACTCTGGGCGCGGCGCATCGCTCCTAGCGGATCGGCGTAGAGCCCGCCCAGCGAGACGATCCCGGCCCCCGCCTCTTGCACCCGGTTGCCGAACGCGGTGACCCGGATATCGCGCGCCGGCAGCACCGAGCGGGCGGCGAACGCCGCCTCGACATGTTCCATGCCCTCGGGGTATTCGGTGAACGCCTGGCCGCCGACCACCAGGTCGTCGGGATTGAGCAGATCGCGCAGCAACGCCACCGCTTCACCGAGCACCCGCCCACGCTCGGCCAGCAGCTCTTGGGCTTGCTGGTTGCCGTTGCGCGCCGCCCGCACCAGCTCGGTGATCGCGCTGGCCGGCCCACCGGTGCGGGCCGCGGGCAGAATACGCAGCCGGCGGGCAGCGGCCAGCACCGCTTCGTCGCTGACAGTCGATTCCAGGTGCCCCGAACCGCCCAGCAGCTCGGAGTGCGCCGGCAGGTTGGCGATGGTGCCCGGACCGCTGGCCGGGCTGTGCACGCGGCCGCCGATCACCAGCGCATACCCCACGGTTTCCCGGGCGTAGACATACAGGCTGGTCGAGGAATTCGGCGCGAATCGGCGCATGCCGAGCAGCACTTCCGCACCGGCCATCGCGTCGACGTGGGACGCCACCGACACGGGCAGGCCAAGCACCTCCGCCAGCACCGGTCCGACCGGCGCCTGCCGCCACCCCAGCCGCGGATGGTCGACGTGGCCGGTGGCGCCGTCGACCACGCCGCCGATCGCTACGCCGACCCACAGCGGCCGGCGTCGATGCCAGCGCCGCAGGTAGCGATGTGCACCGTCGGCCAGCGATGCCAGCGCCGGTCCCTGCGCCGACCGCGGTGTGGGCGTCTCGACGGCATCGAGGGTGCGGCCCGCCAGGTCGGTGGCCACGATGCTGGTGGTCCGCGCGCCGATGTGGATGCCCAGGGTCAAAAACGGCTCGTGGTTGACTTCGACGGGCACGCGGGGGCGTCCGATGGCGCCGGCGACCGCCAAGTCGGCGCGTTCACGAAGCAGCCCGGCGTCGAGCAGCGCGATGACTTGTCGGTTGACCGTCGCGATGCTCAGGGAGGTGACGGTGGCGATGACGTCGCGTCCGATCGGGCCGCGCAATCGCACCGCTCGGAAGACCGATGCCGCGGCGGCGTCGGACAGGTGCAGCGACGGCGCGATGACGTTGTGCCGGGAACGCAGTGCGGGTTTACGGCTGTGCGAGTGGGTGGTGAGTGTGGTCGAGCGCACGAGTGTCCTTGTCGAGTTCCTGTGGCGGGCCGGGCCACACCAGCTTTGGGTTGTGGTCGCTCAGGAAGCGCAGACTGCGCGGCAACAACACGCACAGTCTGCGTAGAGACACAGCCCCAGCACGGCACTCAGGTACACACCGGGAAATTTAGCACGGTTATCTAGAGTTGGTCAGATGACGACACCTGAGGCGGACAAGCGGGTTGCGGTGGTCACCGGCGCCAGCTCGGGAATCGGCGCGGCAACCGCGAGAACACTTGCGGCACAAGGGTTTCATGTGGTCGCGGTGGCGCGCCGCGCGGAGCGGATCGCCGCGCTGGCTGACCAGATCGGCGGCACCGCCGTGACCGCCGATGTGACCGACGACACAGCGGTGGACGAGCTGGCGCGCGGGCTGGATCGGGTCGACGTTCTGGTGAACAACGCCGGCGGCGCCAAAGGATTGGAACCCGTCGCCGACGCCGACCTCGAGCAATGGCGCTGGATGTGGGAGACCAACGTGCTTGGCACGCTGCGGATGACCCGAGCGCTGCTGCCCAAGCTGATCGACTCCGGCGACGGGCTGATCATCACCGTCACCTCCGTTGCCGCTTTCGAGATCTACGACGGCGGTTCGGGCTACACGTCGGCCAAGCACGCGCAAAGCGCACTGCACCGCACGTTGCGCGGCGAGCTGCTCGGAAAACCGGTGCGGCTCACCGAGATTGCGCCAGGCGCAGTGGAAACGGAGTTTTCGTTGGTGCGCTTTGCCGGCGACCAGCAGCGCGCCGATGCCGTCTATGCCGGCATGACACCGCTGGTCGCCGAAGACATCGCCGAGGTGATCGGCTTCGTGGCCTCCCGGCCGCCGCACGTCAACATCGACAAGGTCGTGATCCGGCCCCGCGATCAGGCCAGCACTACCCGCCGGGTCGCACGCTAGGCCGCGTCGTGGTGGGCGTGCCTGACAGCGTGGGCGCGGTGCTCGGCGTAGCGGGCGCGGTGCGCGGCATTGCCGCGGGCGAGGGCTTGGATCCGCTCGGCGGCGGCAACGCCGACATCGACACCCAGGTGTCCCAATCCACGGCCCAGTCCCAGATGTCGCCGTCGGAGTAGGACAGCTGGATGGAGCTGCCGGTCACCTCCACCGGGTCGCCGTAGATCGCGCTGCTGTAGTACTGCTCGGCGTCGCCGGTCGAAAGGTTGATGCAGCCGTTGGTGACGTTCGTATTGCCTTGCGCCCCAGCGCTTGCCGGGTTGGCGTGAATGAATTCGCCGTTGTTGGAAATGCGAACCGCCCAGCGCTCGTGGATATTGCTGTAACCCGCGGCCGGATTGGACATGTAGAAGTCGGCGTATTTCTCGCTGACGACGTGGATTCCGTTGCGGGTGACGTTGCGCGGCTTGTCCGCTTCGCCGTAACTGCACGGGAAGTCCATGATGACACCTTCGTCGCGCACGACCTGGATGCGGTGCGAGGTAACTTCGGCTTTGACGATTTGGCGCCGCCCGATCTGGAAGTTCAGGCTCATGTCTTGCTTGCCGTACGTGCCGTCGCCGAACGCCAATCCGTACAGCTTGGCGTCGACATTGACCTTGGTGCCGGGCGGGTAATACTCGCGGGTGCGCCAGTGCACCCGCGATCCCTGCGCCTCGTCGGGCAGCCACGCCCAACAGCCCTCCACCGGTGGGTCGGTGGTGACGGTCAGGGCACGCTCGACGGCGGCCTTGTCTGCGATCGGCGCATCGAACTGGATGATGATCGGTGCCGCGATCCCGACGGTTTGCCCGTCCGCGAGCTGGAAACCGCCGTCGATGACCTTCTTCGGTGTCAGCGTGCTGAAGCGGCCGGCAACTGGGACCGCCTTGCCGTCGTGTCCGACCACCGAGCCGCTCCAGGTGTAGGTCGCGTCGTAGCCGAGCGGCTCGTTGATGGTGAAGACGGTGCGGTCGCGGTTGAGCGCGCCGGCCACCACCTTGCCGGCGGAGTTCTTCAGCGCCACATGCTGAAACCAGCCGTCGCGGACCTCGACGCTGACCGGTGCGGTGGGCGCGACATTGCGGGACGCGTCAACGGGATGAAACGTCAAGCTCGGCGCCGGGGGCGCTTTGGGCTTCGCGGATTCTTTGCTGCCACCGCTGACACAGGCGGCGAGCACGTTCGGTGCGAACACTCCCACCGCGAGCGTCGTCAAAGCCCGGCGCCGGGTAATCGGCGGCAGGGCGCGGGGTGTGCTCACGGCAGACAAAGATACCGGGGATACGGGCCCGTTCCGGTCAGCCGCGACTACAGAACGCAGCCGACCAGCACCGGTTCTGGCGTGAGTGTGATGGCAAACACATCGCGGACGCCGTCGCGCACGGTTCGGGCGAGCGCCACCACGTCAGCCGCGGTGGCGTGGCCGCGGTTGGTCAAAGCAAGCGCATGCTTGGTCGACAGCCGGCATGGGGCGCCTTCGTCAGCGGGATAGCCTTTGCTGAAGCCGGCTTGCTCCACCAGCCAGCCCGCGGCCAGCTTGACCCCACCCGGCGCCGGCCAGTGCGGCACCGGCCGGTCGGCCTGGGCGGCCAGTCGCTGGTAAACGGCTTGCGCGACAACGGGATTGGTGAAGAAAGATCCGACGCTCCAGGTGTCGTGGTCGGCGGCGTCGAGCACCATGCCCTTGCGTCGGCGCAAATTCAGCACCGCTTGGCGAACCGCTGTCGGCTCGGCTCGGTCGCCGGTGGCTCCACCCAGCGCTGCGGTCAACTCGCCGTAGCGCAGCGGCGCGCTGCGGCCTTCTGCATTCAGCTTGAACTCCACTTCCAAGACGACGGCCGCCTCCGAATGTTTGAGCACGCTGGTGCGGTAGCCGAAGCGGAGTTCTTGGCTCGGCACCCAACGCACGTCGCCGCTTCGCCGGTCGAGCAGCCGCACCCGGGTGATGGTGTCGGCCACTTCTGCGCCGTACGCGCCGACGTTCTGCACCGGGGTGGCGCCGGCCGAGCCCGGGATGCCCGATAGGCATTCCAGCCCACCCAGTCCGTGCTCGATGGCTGCCACGACGACGTCGTCCCACACCGCACCAGCCTCGGCGCGCACGGTGTTGCCGTCGATGCTGATGCGGCTGTTGGCCAGCCGGACCACGGTCAGGTCGGTCAGGTGGTCGGCGATGACGACGTTGGAGCCGCCGGCCAATACCAGCAGTGGTTCAGCATTCTCGGCATCCAGGTGCCGCAATGCAGCGACCACCTGCTCGGTGGTGGTGCAGGTGATCACGCGACGCGCGACCGGGCCGATTCGCAATGTGGTTAACGGCGCCAAGGCAACCGCCTCGGCGACATGAGCACCGGCGAACCGCGAACCGACACTGCCCCGTTTCATGGGCCTTGACGGTAGCCTGACCTGCTATGCCGCGTTCATTCGACATGTCGGCCGACTACGGCGGCACCGTCGAACAGGTTCACCGAGCGTTCAGCGACGAGAACTATTGGCTGGCCCGGCTGGCCGATTCCGGTGCTGACGACGCCACTCTGGATTCCATGCGATTGGGCGACGACGGCAGCATCGACGTGATCACCACCCAGGTGTTGCGCAGCGACCGGCTGCCGGGACTGGTCACCCAGTTCCACCGCGGCGATCTGTGTATCCGGCGAGAGGAGACGTGGGGCCCGGTCACCGACGGCAGCGCTCACGCGACGGTCACCGGGTCAATCCTCGACGCGCCGGTGGGGCTCACCGGTACGGCGGTGCTGGCGCCACTGCCGGAAACGGGCGGGGCGCGCCTGACCTTCCGGGCCACCGTCGAGGTGCGAATCCCGTTGGTGGGCGGCAAGATCGAGAACTTCATCGGCAACCAATTGGTCGAGTTGCTCATTGCCGAACAGCGTTTCACCACGATGTGGATCAGGGAGAACGCCTGACGGTTGTCGGCTGCCCACATCGGACTCAACCGCCTCATCAGTAGCTGAGAGAGGGGATAGTCCCTTCTCCGAATTGATGGCGCCTGCGATTATCACCCGGGGAGTTGCGGGCGCGCGGCGCGAGCGTGATGGCCCCTTGCGGTAGAGGCTTGGCCGATGGGGGCGATCCACCCCTAGGCTGGCGGTCATGCGGATTGCCTTGGCGCAGATCCTCAGCGGCACTGATCCGGCGGCCAACTTGCAACTGGTGCGTGAGTACAGCAGCCGGGCTGCCGACGCCGGCGCGACCTTGGTGGTGTTTCCGGAAGCGACCATGTCCCGCTTCGGCGTCCCGCTGAGGCCGGTCGCCGAGCCGGTCGACGGACCGTGGGCCGACGGGGTGCGCCGGATCGCAGCAGATGCCGGCATCACGGTGATCGCGGGGATATTCACCCCCGCCGGCGACGGGCGTGTCACCAACACGCTGATCGCAGCGGGACCGGCCGTCGACGCCCACTACGACAAGATCCACCTCTATGACGCATTCGGCTTCACCGAGTCGCGCACCGTCGCCCCGGGGCGGGAGCCGGTGATGATCACCGTCGACGGCGTCGACGTGGGATTGACAACCTGCTACGACATCCGGTTCCCGCAGCTCTACATCGAGCTGGCCCGCCGCGGTGCCCAGCTGATCACGGTCAGCGCGTCGTGGGGCTCGGGCCCCGGCAAGCTGGAGCAGTGGACGCTGCTGGCCCGGGCCCGTGCGCTGGACTCAACCAGCTACGTCGCCGCGGCCGGTCAGGCCGACCCGGGCCCGACCGACTCCAAGGCCCCACTGGGCGTGGGCGGCAGCCTGGTGGCATCGCCGTTCGGCGAGGTCGTAGCGGCTGCGGGCGCCAAGCAGCAGCTAGTGCTCGCCGACGTGGATCTCGACACCGTTGCCGCGGCCCGCGACACGATCGCCGTGCTGCGAAATCAGGCCGCCATCCCCCACGTCGATAAGGCAGAATCGCGCGGGTGACAAATCCGCAAGGGCCGCCGCACGAGGACCCGTCGGAATGGGCCCGCCCAGCAAGCGAGGGCCCAGCTGCGCAACCCGAGGCGCCGTCCGAGGCGCCAACCGGGCAAATGCAGCCCGGTGAGCAACAGCCGCCGGGTGATCGCACCGAGCCGGTGCCGGATCAGCCTGAGCCCCCGCCGAGCCCGCCGACGCCGCCGACGCAGGACTACCCGGCAGCGCCGCCCGGCCAGCCGCCGTACCCGCAGGACTACCCCGCTGCACCCCCGCCCGGCCAGCCGCCGTACCCGCAGGATTATCCGGCTGCACCCCCGCCTGGTCAGCCGCCCTCGGAAGGCACACCAGCACCAGTGAAAACCAAGCGCCGCTTCCTCCGCGACCCGCTGTCGATCGTTCTGGTCGTCGTGATTGTGGTGGCGCTGCTGATCGCGGGTGTGATCGGAGCCGAACTGTATGCCCGCCACCGTGCCGACAGCGTGGTGGCCGCTGCGACTGAATGCGTTGTGCAGGACAAGGTGAGCGTCTCCTTCGGCCCGACCCCGTTCTTGTTGCAGCATCTGACCGGCAATTACCGCGACATCTCGATACACACGGCGGGCAACCAAGTTCGCAGCGCCAAGGGCATGAAGGCCGACATCCACATCGACAAGGCCGATTTGAATGGCAACGCCAACTCGAAGGGCACCATCAGCGCACTCGACGCCAACGTGACCTGGTCGTCAGAAGGCATCAAGCAAACGGTGCAAGTCGCTGTCCCGTTCCTGGGTGGCCTGGTCAACACCGTGACCACCAATCCCGCTGACGGCACGGTCGAACTCAGGGGTGCGCTGGGCCTGGGCAGTGTCACCGTCAAGCCGCAGGTGGCGAACAACGGGTTATCGCTGCAGGTGGTCAAGGTGACGGCGCTAGGCACCACGGTGCCTCACGAAACGGCGCAGGCCGCGCTGGACACCTTTGCGTCCAGCCTCACCAACGACTATCCGCTCGGCATTCATGCCGACAGCGTGCAGGTCACCAATGACGGTGTGGCAGCGCACTTTTCGACACGCAACGCGTCGATTCCACCCGGCGAATCGGACCCCTGCTTCGCCAAGCTGTAAACCTCATAGACTTCGCTCGGCTCGATAAGGCACAATCGCGCTGGTGACGAATCCGCAAGGGCCTTCCGGCGGCGACCCCTCGGAGTGGGCGCGCCCGACCACTCCTCGGCCGCAAGCCACTCCTCCCTCCCAGTCGCCGACCCAGCGGATCCCACATCCCGGCCGTCCGCAGGAGCCGCGCCGTCCGCAGGAGCCGCGGCGCCCGGCCGGCCCCCCGCCGCGTCACCCTGGACCGCCACCGACGTCCCGGCCGCAACAGCCCGGCCCGCCCCCGGGTCCACCGCCGCAACAGCCTGGCCCGCCCCCGGGTCCACCGCCGCAGCAGCCCGGCCGCCCGCCAACCCAGCAGCCGCGCCAGCCCGGTCCTGGGCCGCAGGGATCCGAGCAGGCCACAACCCGACTGTCCACCCAACCCGAGTCGAAAGACACGTCGGTGAAAACCCATGGCGGCTTCTTCC
>NZ_DASRBZ010000002.1:0-3504 GCF_035653355.1 Mycobacterium sp.
TACCTGGGCATGGAGATCTCGGGCACCATCCACAACGAGCTGCGTCTCACCGGCCCGCTCGATCTGCCGCCGTCGGATCGGGGCCCGGCATCCCGGGTCCGCCAAAGCGAGGGCAGTGGTGGTGGCCGGTCGATCCCGCAGCACAGGCGGTTGTCCGCGCGCACATCGCGACCCGACGCATCCGGCCGCGTCGAGCAGTGCACCGCGGGCCTGCTGCAGCGAACCCGGATTCGCCGAACCCGCAGCGAGATCGGCGCGGTCGGCATGCTGATCGCTGCCGAGGCGATTGACATGTGCAACGAGCCGGTCATCTATCCGACGTTCGACCACCACTGTCAGGCCTGTGAATTCAGCGCGCCGTGCCTCGCTCTCACCGAAGGTGCCGATGCAGAATCCCTTCTGGCAGCGGACTTTCGGCCTCATCCACCTCAAGACCGCCAGAAGCCGCGATTGGGACAGTCGACCTGGGGCTTCGGCAGAGGCGCCGCGCCGCCTCGGTGGTGATCGCGGCTAGTGCGTCCAGCGTCTGTCAGCTTTGCCCGCAGGCAGCGAGAACGAGCTCGCGGACCCGTGCGGCGTCGGCTTGACCCTTGGTGGCCTTCATGACCGCACCCACGATCGCGCCGGCTGCCTGTACTTTGCCGCCTCGGATCTTCTCGACGATATCGGGGTTGGCGGCCAGCGCTTCGTCGACGGCGGCCCGAATCTGTGAGTCGTCGCGCACCACCGCCAGGCCGCGGGCGTTCATCACCTGCTCGGGCTCCCCCTCGCCCGCTAGTACGCCTTCGACTACCTGGCGCGCGAGCTTGACCGACAGCTTGCCCTCGTCGACCAGCGCGATCACCTTCGCGACCTGCTTCGGGGTGATGGCCAGCTGCTCGAGTTCAACCCCGGCCTCGTTGGCCTTCTGCACCAGGAAGTTGCCCCACCAGGCGCGCGCTTTCTCGCTGGGGACACCCTGCTCGACGGTCGCGATGACCAGGTCGACGGCGCCGGCGTTGACCAGATCACGCATCACCTCGTCGGAAACCCCCCACTCTTGCTGAATTCGCTTGCGGCGCAGCCACGGTAATTCGGGAATGGTTTCGCGCAGCCGCTCGACGAGTTCAGTGCTGGGCGCGACCGGCTCCAAGTCGGGTTCTGGGAAATAGCGGTAGTCCTCGGCGGTCTCCTTGGTGCGACCGGGACTGGTGTAGCCGTCTTCGTGAAAGTGCCGGGTTTCCTGGATGACCCGCCCAGAGGATGCCAGAACGGCACCCTGGCGCTGCATTTCGTAGCGGACCGCGACCTCAACGCTCTTGAGCGAGTTGACGTTCTTGGTCTCGGTGCGGGTGCCGAACTTGACGGCACCGATCGGCTTCAGCGACACGTTGGCGTCGCAGCGCATCGAACCCTGGTCCATCCGAACGTCGGAAACACCCAACGTGCGCAACAAGTCTCGGAGCGCCGTCACGTAGGCTCGGGCGATCTCGGGCGCTCTGGCGCCGGTCTCCTCGATGGGTTTGGTGACGATTTCGATCAGCGGCACCCCGGAGCGGTTGTAGTCGATCAGCGACGTCGTCGCGCCCTCGATGCGGCCGGTCTCACTGCCCAAGTGGGTCAGCTTGCCGGTGTCTTCCTCCATGTGGGCGCGTTCGATGCCGACCCGCCAGCTGGTGCCGTCCTCCAGCGGCACATCCAGGTAGCCGTTGACCGCGATCGGTTCGTCGTACTGCGAGATCTGGTAGTTCTTCGGCATGTCGGGGTAGAAGTAGTTCTTCCGCGCGAACCGGCACCACGGCACGATCTCGCAGTTGAGCGCCAGGCCGATCCTGATCGCCGACTCCACCGCGGCCTGGTTGAGCACCGGCAGCGAACCCGGCAGCCCCAGACACACCGGGCAGACCTGGGTGTTAGGTTCGGCGCCGAATGCGGTGGGGCAGCCGCAGAACATCTTGGTGACGGTGGACAGCTCGACGTGTACCTCCAGGCCGAGCACCGGCTCGTAGCGCGCGATCACGTCGTCGTAGTCGAGCAGCTCAGCGCGGGAGGTTTTCGCAGCAACCGTCATGAGTGAGATCGTAGTTGGGGCGTCTTGGCCGGCGCCATTCGCACGCTCTGTCGGGGAGCTATCGGCGGTCGCGGACCAGCGGCTGTTGCTGACACCAGCGGCAGCGGAAATGGCTCAATCTCGTTGTTAGGCCGGCGACGTTCCGCGATTGGGCAACATGTCCGTCAGCGCGGCTGCCATTTCCAGATAGCGACGCCTGCTCCGCTTGCTCAACTGCTTAAGAGTGATCTCTTTGCCCTGATGCACATGTCGATCGAACGGCAAGTTCACGACGCGTTCGGGGGAGAATTGCTGCAGCAACCGGTCAAGTTCGATGGCTGCCAGCCTGTTCGGTTTGCCTCTTTCGGTGTGGTTTACCGCCAGCACCGCTGAATCAAGAAGGTCATGGTATCCATTGTGGCGCAACCACTTCAATGTGGTCTTGGTCTTCCGTACGGCGTCGATGGAAGTACTGGTGACGACCACCAGGGCCCGCGACTCCGAGAGCACTGCATCCATCATCCCGGATTTGAGGGTGCTGCCGCAGTCGATCACCATCACCGAATAGCGGCTTCGCAGAATTGAAAACGCTTTGACCAAGTCGTCTTGGGTCATCAGCCACTCGCTGTTGACATAGTCCGGAAGGCCGAGCAGCTCCAGGCCCGAGCTGTTCCGGCAAGTGTGGGTTCGCGCGTCGGTATCACGCGCCGCCGCTGCTCTGGTGACGAGGTCGAGCAGGCTGAGCCGATTTCGGCGACCGTGGCGCCCCGCGAGGTCGCCGCCGGCAAGGTCCAGCGCGATCACTCGGTCGTCGCGCACCTGCGCGAAGGTGGAGCCGAGCGCCTCGACCACCGCCGTTTTCCCAACCCCGCCTTTAAGGCCAAGTACCGCTATGGGAAATGCGCTGCCCACCGGAGCGCAGACACGATCGCGCAAACTGGTTTCGTATTTCCGTCGAGCGTCGGGACCGACGCTAAGTCGGCCGATCCCAGAAAGGAGTTCTTGCCACGTGCTTCTGGTCGGAATTTCGTCCAACTGTTCCAACCGGTCGAGGGTGTCCCACCCTAACTGCGGCTCCTGCTCAACCCGCGCCGGCGCGGGCGCCGCCGGGACCGTCGACGCCTCTGGTAGTGCATCGCTCGGCTGTGGCTGATACACCGGATCATCTCGGCGATAGGGCTGCTGCGCATCGTCAGGATTGGGGGTCCGCGGTCGCCCCCGGGCGAATCGGCGCAGGTTGGGCCGACCCGACGGCTGCGCCGACGGCACCCCCTGGTGAACAACACCGCGATAAGAACCGCGGTAATTCATGTTTTCGACGGTAACACCGGTTTATATGGACCGGCTAGTCGTTCGCTCAGCAAATTGCATGAGACGTGTGTGGAATACCGGTAAGCACCACCCTGCGGTCGTGTAATCGTTTGGACGCCGCACGTGGGCAATGGCGCGTTAGCCGAAGAAGGCGGCGGCGTCGT
>NZ_DASRBZ010000003.1:0-7325 GCF_035653355.1 Mycobacterium sp.
CGCCCTGGTCCGGCCGATCGATGCCGCGACCAACGCCGACGCACCGCCATCGGGCATCAGGCCCACCTTGGTGAAGGCGAGCATGAAAAACGCTGCGGCGGAAGCTAATACGAGGTCACATGCCAGCGCCAGGGATACCCCGACACCGGCCGCGGGGCCGTGCACGACGGCGACCACCGGGCGCGGCAGCGCCGTGATCGCCCGCACCGCCCGGTTGGCCTCTGCGATGATCTCGGTGCCCGGACCGCCGCCGGAGACATCGTCGGCACTCATGCCGGCTCCCGAGCAGAAGCCGCGGCCCGCTCCGCCGAGGCGCACCACTTTGATCCGCGGATCGGCGCCCGCGCATTCCATCGCGTCGGCGATCCCGGCCAGCACCGGTGTCGTCAGCGAATTGAGGCTCTCCGCGCGATCGATGATTACCGACAACACGCCGTCGGTGAGCGTGACGGATAGGCCGGCGACGGGCGTCAGGGCGTCGATCCGGGACTCGAGGGCGGTCATGGGGATCACCTTAAGTGACCGGGATGCCGCTCCTTCGCGGGCAGCTGCGAAGATGCACGTGGTTGTCTAGTGGCGACCCGCTGCGCCCGGCTTCGCCGCGCTGGCGATCGCCACGTGGTTGTCTGGTGGCGACCCGCTGCGCCCGGCTTCGCCGCGCTGGCGATCGCCACGTGGTTGTTGTCGACAGGGAGGTCGGGTGATGGCGGGACCGCTGACAGGGCTGCGCGTTGTGGAGTTAGCCGGTATCGGGCCGGGCCCGCATGCCTCGATGATCCTTGGCGACCTGGGCGCCGACGTTGTCCGCGTCGAGCGGCCCAGCGCCGCCAGCGGGCCGGTCCGCGACGCGATGCTGCGCAACCGGCGCTTCGTCACCGCCGACCTCAAGTCCGACGAGGGCCGCGACCTGGTGAGGCGCCTGATCGCCAAGGCCGACGTACTGATCGAGGGATACCGCCCGGGCGTCGCGGAGCGGCTAGGCCTTGGTCCCGACGACTGCGCACGTGTGAACGAGCGCTTGATCTATGCCCGAATGACCGGCTGGGGCCAGACCGGCCCGCGCAGCCAGCGAGCCGGCCACGACATCAACTACATCTCGCTCAACGGCGTGCTGCATTCGATTGGACGCAAAGGCGAGCGGCCGGTGCCGCCGCTGAACCTGGTCGGCGACTTCGGCGGCGGATCGATGTTCCTGCTGGTCGGCATCTTGGCCGCCCTATGGGAGCGGCAGACCTCCGGCAAGGGCCAGGTCGTCGACGCCGCGATGGTGGACGGGTCGTCGGTGCTGATCCAGATGATGTGGGCGATGCGTGCCATGGGCATGTGGTCCGACGAGCGCGGCACCAACATGCTCGACGGCGGCGCGCCCTACTACGACACCTACGAATGCGCCGACGGCCGCTATGTCGCGGTTGGAGCGATCGAGCCGCAGTTCTACACGGCCATGCTGGCCGGGCTGGGCCTCGACAGCGCCGACCTGCCCGCGCAGGATGACCGCAGCCGCTGGCCGGAACTGCGGGCCCGGATCGCCGAAGTGATCGCCTCCAAAGACCGCGACCACTGGGCCAACGTGTTCGCCGACTCGGACGCATGCGTGACTCCAGTGCTGGCTTTCGGGGAAGTCGAGAGCGAGCCGCACATCACAGCCCGTCGCACCTTCTATCCGGCCGATGGCGGGCTGCAGCCGGCGCCGGCACCACGGTTCTCCCGGACAGTGCCCGACCAACCCCGGCCGCCCGGCCCGCCAGGGTCTGACACCGAGGCGGTGCTCGCCGACTGGGTATAGTCGCCGACCGACCATGAGGCCGGCCCGGGGGGCCGGTTGGAAAGGAAAGACTCGAGTGGAGATCAAAGACGCCGTCGCACTGGTCACCGGTGGTGCATCCGGCTTGGGCTTGGCGACCACGAAGCGGTTCCTCGATGCGGGCGCCCAGGTGGTCGTGCTCGACATTAGAGGGGAAGAGGTTGTGCGCGAACTTGGCGATCGGGCACGTTTCGCGCCGGCTGACGTCACCGACGAAGCCGCCGTAACCACCGCCCTCGACCTGGCGGAGACGATGGGCCCGTTGCGCATCGTCGTCAATTGCGCCGGCACCGGAAACGCGATTCGGGTGCTCGGTAAGGACGGCGTCTTCCCGCTGGATGCGTTCCGCAAGGTCGTCGACGTCAACCTGATCGGAACGTTCAACGTGCTGCGTCTCGGTGCCGAACGGATCGCCAAAACGGAGCTGGTGGGCGAGGAGCGCGGCGTCATCATCAACACCGCATCGGTGGCGGCGTTCGACGGTCAGATCGGCCAGGCTGCCTACTCGGCGTCGAAGGGAGGTGTGGTCGGCATGACGCTGCCGATCGCCCGCGACCTGGCCAGCAAGGCCATCCGGGTGGTCACCATCGCGCCCGGACTCTTCGACACCCCGCTGTTGGCGGGTCTGCCGGAGCCGGCCAAGGAGTCACTCGGCAAGCAGGTGCCGCACCCGAGCCGGCTGGGCAGGCCGGACGAGTACGGGGCGCTGGCCGTGCACATCGTCGAAAACCCGATGATCAACGGCGAGGTCATCCGCCTGGACGGCGCCATCCGCATGGCGCCGCGGTAAAGCGCTGAGGACTGAAAGCAGAAACGACTAAATATGGGGGCGGCCGTCGCCCGGCGCGCCCGAGGAGTGCGGGTCAGCTCGCGGTGGGCAGCGGGTGCCAGTCGTCGAGCTGCTCTGAGGTCTCGCCCTCTACCAACATGTCGCCGTGGTAGAGAGCCTCGAAATCAGCTTTGATCACGTCGGCACTCGAGTCGTCGATCCACATGACACTGAGCGTATGGATCACCATTAAGGAATCAGTGAGTCACGATTCGGAAAACGTTGGCAATATTACTGCCGGGTAGGGTTCGGGCCGCCTCGGGCCGTGAACTAGCCGGGCGGTTTATTCGTGTCTCTCGACGAGGGGTGGCTGAGGTTGTCGTTGACACCCCTGACTTATCGCTGATAAGTTACCGCGGATATCGACGGCGGATGGGCGCGACCTGGTGTCGATGGCCGAAGACCGCGACAGATGTCAGCGGTGGAAGGACCCGACATGCTGCAGGCAATCGCCCGACTTGCCATCGCCGCGCCGCGCAGAATCATCGGCGTTGCCGCCCTGGTGGTGCTGGCTGCCGCGATCTTCGGCATCCCGGTAACGAAGAGCCTGTCGGCGGGCGGTTTCCAAGATCCGACGTCAGAGTCGGCCCAGGCCATCCAGATGATGACCGACAAGTTCGGGCAGAGCGACCAAAAGCTGCTCATCGAGGTAACCGCGCCGGCAGGCGCCGATAGCCCTGAAGCCCGTCGTGCCGGGACCGATATCGTCGGCGCGCTCCAACGGTCACCGTATGTGTTTAACGTGTCCTCGGCGTGGACCTCACCCCCGCAGGCCGCCGCTGGTCTGGTCACCAAGAACGGCAAGTCGGGACTGATCGTTGCGAACCTCAAAGGTGGGGAAAACAACGCACAGAAATACGCCAAGACACTGGCGGACGAGGTGCACGGACTCTCCATTCCCGACGGCGTGACGGTGCGGGCCGGCGGCGTAGCGATGGTCTACGCCCAGATCAACCAGCAGAACGAACGCGACCTGCTGCTGATGGAATCGATCGCGATCCCGCTGAGCTTCGTGGTGCTGGTGTGGGTGTTCGGTGGGCTGCTCGCGGCCGCATTGCCGGTGGCGCTGGGTGGGTTGGCCATCGTCGGCTCGATGTCGGTGCTGCGGCTGATCTCGTTTACCACCGATGTGTCGACCTACGCGCTGAACCTGAGCACCGCGATGGGCCTGGCACTGGCGATCGACTACACCCTGCTGATCATCAGCCGCTACCGCGACGAGCTGGGCGACGGTGCAGCGCCTGACCAGGCACTGATTCGCACCATGGCCACCGCCGGCCGCACGGTGCTGTTCTCGGCGACCACCGTCGCGTTGTCGATGGCAGTGATGGTGCTGTTCCCGATGTATTTCTTGAAATCCTTCGCCTACGCGGGCATCGCCACCGTGGCATTCGTGGCCGTTTCGGCGATCGTGGTGACGCCGGCCGCGATCGCGCTGTTAGGGCCGCGGCTGGACGCGCTCGACGCGCGCCGGCTGGCGCGGCGAATGCTGCGCCGGGCAGATCCGGTCCACAAACCGGTGCAGCAGCAGTTCTGGTACCGCTCAACGAAATTTGTGATGCGTCACGCGGTGCCGATCGGTTCAGCAGTCGTTGCCCTGCTGATGGTGTTCGGGATTCCGTTTCTCGGTGTGAAGTGGGGTTTCCCCGACGATCGTGTGCTGCCGCGGTCGGCCTCGGCGCATCAGGTCGGTGACCAGTTGCGCAACGACTTCGCCGACGATTCGGCGATGGCGGTGCCGATCGTCGTACCCGACGCCCGCGGCGTGCGCCCGGCCGATCTCGAGCGCTACGCCGCCGACCTGTCGCGGGTGCCCGACGTATCAGCGGTGACCGCCCCGACCGGAACTTTCATCGCCGGAAACCGCGTCGGGCCGCCGGCCGCGCCCACCGGGTTCGCCGACGGCAGTGCGTTTGTGACCGTCGCCAGCACTGCACCGCTGTTCTCGCAAGCCTCCAACACCCAGCTCGACCGATTGCACGCCGTGATGGGGCCCGCGGGCCGATCCGTGCAGATGGGCGGACTGGCGCAGATCAACCACGACAGTGTCAAGGCCCTCGAGACGCGACTGCCGTTGGTGTTGGGCTTGATCGCGGTCATCAGCTTCGTGCTGCTGTTCCTGCTCACCGGCAGCGTGGTCTTGCCGCTGAAGGCCTTGGTGCTCAACGTGTTATCGCTGACCGCGGCGTTCGGCGCGCTGGCCTGGATCTTCCAAGACGGCCACCTGGGCGCGCTGGGAACAACCCCCAGCGGCACGTTGGAAGTCAACATGCCGTTGTTGATGTTCTGCGTAGCATTCGGCCTGTCGATGGACTACGAGGTGTTCCTCGTTTCGCGGATCCGCGAATACTGGCTGGAATCCGATCGCACCCGCGCCGGCAACGACGAGAGTGTGGCGCTCGGCGTGGCCCGCACCGGCCGGGTGATCACCGCGGCGGCGCTGGTGATGTCGATATCGTTCGCCGGATTGATCGCTGCGCAGGTGTCGTTCATGCGGATGTTCGGTGTCGGGCTGACGCTCGCCGTGCTGGTGGATGCCACCCTGGTGCGGACGGTGCTGGTGCCGGCCTTCATGCACATCGTGGGCCGATGGAATTGGTGGGCACCCAGACCGCTGATGTGGCTGCACGAGCGGTTCGGGCTCAGCGAATCGGGCGCGGCTCAGCGGTTGCCAACAATCAGTCCGGCATCGGGGCGGCATCGCCGGTCCAATGTCCAGCTGGGCGACACGAGCGGGAATGGGCAACGGACCCGCGCATCGGTGAGCGACAGTGGTTGAGGTGCCGATGAAAAGTTTGCGACGATCGCGCGCACCGCGTGGCTCCGGTGACCGGCTACGCGATGAAATCCTTGACGCTGCAACGGAACTGCTGTTGGAGACAGGCCACGCCAAGGCGGTGTCGATCCGGTCGGTCGCGCAACGCGTTGGCGTAACACCGCCCTCGATCTACCTTCACTTCCAGGACAAAGATGCGCTGCTGGACGCTGTATGTGCCCGCTACTTCGCCAAACTCGATCAGGAAATGCAGCGGGTCGCGGCCGGTCAACCGTCCGCTGTGGAAGTGCTGCGCGCACAAGGCCTGGCCTATGTTCGGTTCGCGATCGCGACCCCTGAGTTGTATCGGATCGCCACCATGGGGGAGTGGCGGTCGGGCAGCGACGTCGACGCGACGCTGGACAGCTCGGCGTTCAAGCACATGCGGGAGACCGTTCAGACACTGATGCATGAAAAGATCTATCCGCCCGGTGATCCGACAACCGTGGCGCTGCAGCTGTGGAGCGCCGCCCATGGGGTTGCGGCCTTGCTGATCGCCAAGCCGCACTTGCCGTTCGGTGATGCGGAGGCGTTCGCCGACCGGGTGTTGGGCGCAGCGTTCTGGGGGCATCTGGTGGCCGGGCTGGTCGGCCTCGACGCCGCACCGCAGGACCTGCTTAACAGGCTGATGACACGTCATCAACGAGAGGGCTCGCCGGCATGACAGCGACGACAACCACCGTCCACCACCCGTTTTTCGCCCGGGTATGGCCCACCATCGCCGCTCATGAGACGGACACGCTGCGTGGGCTTCGCCGGGATAACCTGGCCGGCTTGTCGGGGCGGGTACTCGAAGTCGGTGCAGGCACCGGAACGAACTTCGACCTATATCCCGACGCCGTCGAACACGTCGTCGCAATCGAGCCCGAGCCACGGCTGGCCGCCCGTGCGCGCCAGGCGGCGGCCAAAGCCCCGGTTCGGGTGGACGTGAGCTGCGAGACCGTGGAGCACTTTACTGCTGCAGAACCGTTCGACGCGGTGGTGTGCTCGCTGGTGCTGTGTTCGGTGGACGACCCGGACTCCGTTCTGCGAAAGCTGCATTCATGGCTTGCGCCCGGGGGACAGCTGCGCTATCTCGAGCATGTCGCCAGCGGCGGTATTCGCGGCCGATTCCAGCGGCTGGCTGACGCGACGATTCATCCCAGATTGATGGGTAACTGCCATACTCACCGCCACACCGAGCGGTCCATTGTCGACGCCGGCTTCGACGTCGACCACGCGCGAACGGAGCGGCCTTTGCCTGCGTGGGTGCCGTTGCCGGTGGCTGAGTTTCGGCTGGGCCGCGCCCGCCGCCCGGCGTAGTCGTCGGTTTGGTCGAGGCTGCGCTCACAGCGGCGAGACAGCAGTCGCCGCGTCGAGACTGCGCTCATAGCGGGTGACCCCGCCCGACACACGCTATAGGCACAGAGTCGGTCTACTTCAACAGTGCGGGCAGCCGCTGCAGCAGTCCCGGCAACGCCTGGCTAGCGGTCTCGCGCAAGGAGATCGTCGCGCTGCGGGACAGCGGTGTCGGCTCGGGATTGACCTCGACGACCGTCGCCCCGCGCGCCAGCGCCAGTTCGGGCAGACTCGCGGCCGGATAGACGATTGCCGACGTACCCACGACGACCAGCACGTCGGCGGCTTGCGTGGCCTCAACGGCTCGCTGCCAGGGCTCCTCAGGCAACTGCTCGCCGAACCACACGACGTCTGGGCGGATCAGCCCGCCACAACTACAGCTTGGCGGTTCCAATTCCAGCGCGGGCTCAGACATGTCCGGCAGCTTGCCGGTATAAGGCAAAGCGCAATCAGCGCAACGGAATTCGAAGATGCTGCCGTGCACGTGGTGAACGGGGTCGCTGCCGGCGCGCTCGTGCAGATTGTCGACATTCTGGGTA
>NZ_DASRBZ010000004.1:0-7869 GCF_035653355.1 Mycobacterium sp.
GGACCGGGCCGCTGGCACTCGTTGAAGATCTTGGGCGGGTCGGTCTGGCCCACCTCGGTGTCACCCGCTCGGGGGCCGCTGACCGCCGCTCGCACACGCTGGCCAACAGGCTGGTGGCAAACCCCGGCGACCGCGCCACCATCGAGGTGACATTCGGCGGTTTCGCCGCCCGAGTCCGCGGCGGCGACGTCGACATTGCGGTAACCGGGGCTGACACCAACCCGTCTGTAAACGGAATCGCCTTTGGGACCAATAGTATTCAGCATGTCAGCGACGGCGACATCATCTCGATGGATGCGCCGTTTGCCGGACTGCGCACTTATCTGGCGGTACGCGGCGGGTTTGATGTGACGCCGGTGCTCGGCTCGCGCAGCTACGACGTGATGTCTGGCATCGGACCGCTGCCGCTGCAGCCCGGAGATGTGCTGCCGGTCGGCGAGCACACCGACGACTACCCGGAACTCGAGCAGGCCCCGGTGGCGGGCATCGAAGAGCACCTTGTCGAACTGCTGGTGGTACCCGGGCCGCGCGACGACTGGCTGGTCGACCCGGACGCCCTGGTGCACACGATCTGGATGGCCTCTGACCGCAGCGACCGGGTGGGGATGCGGTTGGAGGGACGTCCACTGCGCTACCGCTGGACGGATCGTCAATTGCCCAGCGAAGGCGTCACCCGCGGCGCAATTCAGGTGCCGCCCAACGGTTTACCGGTAATTCTCGGGCCAGATCATCCGGTGACGGGCGGCTACCCGGTGGCCGGTGTGGTCGCCGAGGACGACCTCGACAAGGTCGCCCAGATCCGACCCGGCCAGTATGTGCGGCTGCATTGGTCGCGGCCCCGGTCGCCGCGGCGTTTCGAGCTGAGTTCGGCTGCCGCGGGCGCGTCAACCTGGTAAACCAGGCAGTGTGCGCACCCGGGTCCACACTGCCCGCCTGGTTCACACCGCCGACCTGGACGCCGAGACCTACCACAGCGCCCGCCAAATGGTCAGCGCGGCGTTCGGCGGTGATTTCAGCGACAGCGATTGGGAGCATGCGCTGGGCGGGATGCATGCCTTGATCTGGCATCGCGGCGCGATTATCGCGCACGCTGCCGTGGTGCAACGTCGGCTGCTCTACCGCGGCGCCGCGCTGCGCTGCGGTTACGTCGAAGGGGTGGCGGTGCGCGAAGATTGGCGCGGCCAGGGGTTGGCGATCGCGCTGCTGGACGCGGCCGAGCAGGTGATGCGCGGGGCGTATCAGATCGGCGCCATCAAAGCGTCGGACCGGGGTCAGCACATGTTCACGTTGCGGGGTTGGCTGCACTGGCGGGGTCCTACCTCGGTGCTGGCCCCGACCGGGCCGACCCGCACACCCGAGGCGGACGGAGCGGTGTTCGTGTTGCCGATCGGCATCAGCATGGACATCTCGGCGGGCTTGATGTGCGATTGGCGCGACGGGAGTGTCTGGTAGCCGAACCACCCGCATACGGTCACTGTGGTTTCTCTGCGCGACAAGGCTTTTGGTCTAGTATCTCGCCTTTACCGTTCCAGTGCACTTGCGTATAAGATTCGCCGAGAAGCGGCGCGGCCTACTGACCGTCGCCTTGTCCTGCGGTCTCACTTGTGGGGCTGCATCTTGTGAACTGAAATTCACGCCGGGGTCACGCTAGAGAGATTTCCGGCAACACAACGTTTTTAGCGTGGCCGCATGCCACGTTCACATTTGATAACCGACTGGGATCCCGAGGACAGAGTGGCCTGGGAGGCCGGCAACAAGAAGATCGCTCGCCGCAACCTGATCTGGTCGGTGGTCGCCGAGCATCTCGGCTTCTCGATCTGGTCGATCTGGTCGGTGATGGTGTTATTCATGCCACAGGCGGTCTACGGGTTCTCTGCCGCCGACAAGTTCCTGCTTGGCGCCACTGCCACCTTGGTTGGTGCGTGCCTGCGCATTCCCTACACCTTGGCTACCGCGACGTTCGGCGGACGCAACTGGACGACGTTTTCGGCGTTCGCCTTGCTGATACCGACGCTCGGGACCCTGTGGCTGCTGGCCCATCCGGGTCTGCCGCTGTGGATGTATCTGGTGTGCGCGGCTCTTGCCGGGTTCGGCGGCGGCAATTTCGCATCGTCGATGACCAACATCAATGCCTTCTACCCGCAGCGGCTCAAGGGCTGGGCACTTGGGATCAACGCCGGCGGCGGCAACATCGGCGTGCCGATGATCCAGCTGGTCGGCTTGCTGGTGATAGCGGTCGCCGGCAACCGCTCACCCTACTGGGTGTGTGCGGTGTACCTGGTGTTGCTGGCTATCGCCGGCATCGGCGCTGCCCTGTTCATGGACAACCTTCAGCAGCACAAGATCGACGTGACGGCTATGCGTGACATCCTGTCCGAGCGGGACACCTGGATCGTCGCGATGCTCTACATCGGCACTTTCGGGTCTTTCATCGGCTTCTCGTTCGCGTTCGGCCAGATCCTGCAGATCAATTTCATCGCCGGCGGCCAAACCGCTGCGCAGGCCGCACTGCATTCTGCGCAGATCGCGTTCATCGGCCCGTTGCTGGGATCCATCTCACGGGTGTACGGCGGCCGGCTCGCCGACCGCATTGGCGGCGGCCGTATCACGCTGGTCACCTTCTCCGGGATGATCTTGGCGGCCAGCCTTCTGATTACCGTCAGCACCATCGATGACCACCGAGCCGGCCCGGCGACGGTCACCACGATGGTCGGCTATGTCGTCGGCTTTGTCGCGCTATTTGTGTTGTCCGGCATCGGAAATGGCTCGGTGTACAAGATGATTCCGTCGATCTTCGAGGCGCGCAGTCGCTCGCTGGCGCTGAGCGAGCATGACCGCCAGCAATGGTCACGAGCGATGTCGGGAGCGTTGATCGGGTTCGCCGGCGCCATCGGCGCCCTCGGCGGCGTCGGCATCAATCTGGCGTTGCGACAGTCGTATTTGACCAGCGGCTCGGCTACAGCTGCGTTCTGGGTGTTCGTCGTCTGCTACATCGGCGCTGCGGCGCTGACGTGGTTGAGGTACGTGCGCCGCCCGGTGCTGTCCGGCCTACCGCACCTGGTGCGAGACGAGTTGGCCCCTGCATCCACATAGTGCCCACCGCTGAATTGCGGTGTGCCAGAGCGAACAAGCCTTTAATGCGATATACGTCACTGGGAGTCGGCAGGATCACTGCCGACTCCCAGCTTTCACACTGTCACCTTCCAGGCCCGGACCGTAGATTCGCGCCCGGTCAGTGTCGGCAGCGCCGCGCTGACCACGCGTTCATTCCGTGTCCAGCGACTTCGTTGAGGAGGAGAACTAATGGGTCGGTATTTCCCCGCATGGCGGGTTGAGAAGCGGCGCTGACGCCACCGGGGCTGTGACTCACACCGCAAGCCGGGCAACGCTTCGGCAATTACGTGGTAACGCGACCGAAATCTACAGGGAATACACACTTCATATGGGTCAGCCAGCCGCGGCGCCGCTCACCGGCTACCGGGTCGCGGTGACGTCAGCGCGCCGCGCGGAGGAACTCTGCGCGTTACTGACCCGCCACGGCGCCACGGTCTGCAGCGCCGCCGCAATCACCATGGTGCCTCTGCCTGAAGACGACGAATTGCACCGCCACACCAAGGCTTTGATCGCGAAACCACCGGATGTCTTGATCGCGACGACTGGAATCGGGTTCCGCGGCTGGATCTCCGCCGCCGACGGATGGGGGCTGGCCAACCAGCTGATCGAGGCGCTGTCCACTGCGAAGATCGTTGCCCGCGGGCCGAAGGCGACCGGTGCGCTGCGTGCCGCCGGCTTGCGCGAGGCATGGTCGCCGGAATCGGAATCGTCCCGCGAGGTGCTGCGTTACCTCCTCGAATCCGGTATTGGGGGCCAACGTATCGCGCTTCAACTGCACGGCGCCACCGACGATTGGGACCCGTTTCCCGAATTTGCCGACGAATTGTCCCGCGCCGGTGCCGAAGTCGTGCCGATCCGGGTGTACCGATGGCTGCCCGCGCCGCGAGGTGGCGAATTCGACCAGCTGGTCACCCAGATCGCCCAACGACAGGTCGACGCCGTCAGCTTCACCTCAGCACCCGCGGCCGCAGCGACACTGATGCGAGCCGACGAACTAGCGCTTCACGACCAGTTATTGGATGCGCTGCGCACCGATGTGCGGGCAATGTGTGTGGGACCCGTTACCGCACAGCCGTTGGCGCGATTGGGCATCCCGACATCGTCACCTGAGCGGATGCGGTTGGGTGCATTGGCTCGACACATCGCCGATGAGCTGCCGTTGCTGCGTTCGCGCACGGTACGGGCGGCTGGCCACGTGATCGAGATTCGCGGCACCTGCGTGGTGGTCGACGGTGTGGTCAGGTCGCTGTCGCGGGCCGGAATGGCGATCCTGCGCGTGCTGGCGCAGCGCCCGGGTGCGGTCGTTTCCCGCAGCGATCTACTCCGCGCGCTGCCGGGCGGCGGCACCGACACCCACGCGGTCGACACGGCGGTGCTGCGGCTGCGAGCTGCGCTGGGAGACAAAGGCATTGTTTTGACAGTGGTCAAGCGCGGCTATCGGTTGGCGATCGATGAACAGACAGGGGTGGCATGAAGCTCCTGCTCGTCGCACACGGTACTCGCCGGCCGAGTGGCGTCGCGATGATCGGCGACCTCGCCGATCGGGTCAGCCGGTTACTGGACCGGACGGTGCATGTCGCGTTCGTCGACGTGCTGGGGCCCACGCCCACCGAGGTGCTCTGCGGCATGGCGCCGGCCAAGACACCGGTTATCGTGCTGCCGGCTTTCCTGTCCCGCGGATACCACGTCCGCACCGATCTGCCCGCTCACGTGGGGGCCAGCGGACACCCGCACGTCATCGTCACACCGACCTTGGGACCAAGCCCTCACATTGTGCGGCTACTCGGAGAGCAGCTGCTGAAAGCCGGGTGGTGTCCGGGTGATTCGGTAATTCTTGCTGCGGCAGGCACATCGGATGCAGTCGCGAGAAGCGACCTGCACACCACCGCCACGCTGCTCTCCGCGCTGACGGGATCGCGAGTGGAGTTGGCGCTTGCGGCCATCGGTGATCCCAGTGTTTCAGATGCGGTCGCCAACTCTCGGCGCCGATCGTCGCGGCCGGTGGTGGTGGCGTCGTATCTTCTGGCAGACGGATTGTTTCAGCAGCAGCTGCGAAACTGCGGCGGGGACATCGTTACTGATCCGCTGGGTAACCACCCGCGGCTGGCGCGGCTGATTGCCAACCACTTCCAGCGGGCTCGCACACCGCTGGCGGTATGACCGGCCTATCGACCGATCTCCACCATTCCGTTGACTAGCCGGGTGCGGTACACCGGCACTGCCACCGCCGGATCGTCGAAGCAGCGGCCGTCGTCTAGGGCGAATGCCTGCTTGCCGATTGGTGTTTGGACCATGGGCCGTCCGGCTCGGTCACCGACGATGCCACGCGACATCACCGCGGCGCCGGTGAACGGGTCGATGTTCCCGATGGCGTGCAGGGATCCGTCGTCCAGCCGGAACAGCGCTGCCTGCGAGCCGTCGGCGAGCAGCACGCCGACACCCCGGTTGGGCACTAGATAGTCGTAAGAGCAAGCCGCTGTCCAGGTTTCGACGTAGACAGACAGCAATTCGGTGGTGTCGTCAAGCAGCGTCATGGCATCTCCTTACTTCGGCGTTCATGCCCGCACTCGCGGCATACCGATCAGCACCGGATCAGCCTGTCCGTCGTTGGGCAGCGCCGGTCTCTTGCGTCCGTTGTATTCGGTGAACGTCACAGTGGGGTCCGGGGTCCCGGGTGCGTTGACGAAGGAAACGAACCGGGAGAGCTTGTCCGGGTCCTCCAGCACCCCTTTCCATTCGCATTTGTAGTTCGCGACGTGGCGTGCGATCGCGGCCTCGAACTCCTCGGCCAGACCCAGGGAGTCGTTACACACCACATCGCGCACGTGATCCAGTCCGCCCTCGAGTGATTCGATCCACGGCGCGGTGCGCTGTAGCCGGTCGGCGGTGCGGATGTAGAACATCAGGAAGCGGTCGATATAGCGGATCAGTGTCTCTTCGTCGAGGTCGCCGGCCAGCAACTGGGCGTGCTTGGGCGTAAATCCGCCGTTGCCGCCGACGTAGAGATTCCAGCCCTTTTCGGTGGCGATGACGCCGACGTCCTTGCTACGTGCTTCGGCGCACTCGCGGGCACACCCGGAGACACCCATCTTGATTTTGTGCGGTGCGCGCAGCCCGCGGTAGCGCAGCTCCAAGTCGATGGCCATCTGCACCGAATCCTGGACGCCGTAGCGGCACCAGTCGTTGCCCACACAGCTCTTCACGGTGCGCAGCGCTTTGCCGTAGGCGTGGCCCGATTCCATCCCAGCGTCGACGAGCCGCTTCCAAATGGCCGGGAGCTGGTCGACTCGCGCGCCGAACATGTCGATCCGCTGTCCGCCGGTGATCTTGGTGTACAGCCCGAATTCCTGGGCGATCTGGCCAATCAGGATCAGGTGCTCTGGCTTGATGTCGCCGCCGGGCACTCGGGGCACCACCGAGTAGCTGCCGTTCTTTTGAATGTTGGCCAGGAAGTGGTCGTTGGAGTCCTGCAGGGACGCCTGCTCGCCATCGAGGATGTGCTCGGAGCCGGTGGAGGCCAAGATCGAGGCGACGGCCGGTTTGCAGATGTCGCAACCTTTCCCGGTGCCGAACCGCTCAAGCAGGCCCGAGAAGGTGCGGACTCCGGTGGCCATGATGATCTCGAACAGCTCTTGGCGCGATTGACTGAAGTGTTCGCACAGCGCCTTGGACTGCTGTACACCTTCAGCTTCCAACAGCTGCTTGAGCATCGGCACGCAGGAACCGCATGAGGTGCCAGCCGAAGTACACGACTTCAGCGCTGGCACATCGGCGCAACCGTCGGCGATCGCGGCGGCCAGATCACCCTTGGTGACGTTGTTGCACGAGCATATCTGCGCGGAATCCGGCAGCGAGCCAACCCCCAAAACCGCTGTGCTGCCGCCAGTTTGGGCATGCGCGATAAGCGCCAGCGGATCGCCAGGCAGCTCGGAGCCGACCATGGGGCGCAGTACGCCATAGCTGGAGGCGTCGCCTACCAGGATGCCGCCGAGCAGCGTCTTGGCGTCGTCGGAGAGCACCAGCTTGGCGTAGGTCTGGTTCACCGCGTCGTTGACCACGACCTCTAAACAGTCGGGCGTGATGCCCATCGCGTCGCCGAAGCTGGCCACGTCAACACCGAGCAGTTTGAGCTTGGTGGACATGTCGGCTTCGGGAAATTCCGCCGCGCCGCCCACTAGCTGATCCACCACCACCTCGGCGCTGGTGTAACCGGGACCGACCAAGCCGTAGCAACGGCCTTCGATCGCTGCGACCTCGCCGACCGCGTAGATATCGGGATCGCTTGTCCGGCAATGTATATCGGTCAGCACGCCGCCGCGGTCAGCGACAGCGAGCCCAGCCGCCACGGCCAGCTCGTCGCGTGGGCGAATACCCGCGGCGAAGATCACTACCCCGGCGTCGATCGTCTCTCCGTCGGAGAGCCGCACCCGCACCGACGTTGAACCGTCCGGGTAACTAACGGATTCGATGCACTCGGTTTTTACCTCGAGGTGCACCGCGATCCCGAGCTCGGTGATCATCCGGGCCAGCAGCGCGCCGCCGGCTTCGTCGACCTGCTGGGCCATCAGTCTCGGCATCATCTCGACGATGTGGGTGTGCAGGCCGAACTGGCGCAACGCGTTGGCCGCCTCAAGCCCCAGCAAGCCGCCGCCGATGACCACGCCGGCCGTCGTGTGCCCGGCATGCAGCGTGCGCTGGGCGTCGGCCCGGATGGCGTCGAGGTCGTCGAGGGTGCGGTAGACGTGGCAGGGCCTC
>NZ_DASRBZ010000005.1:0-3880 GCF_035653355.1 Mycobacterium sp.
GAGCCTGCCGCGATCGCCACCGCCGACGGGTTGGTTCTCGAACCGGCGTTCATGACCTGCCTGCTGCTGGGGGAGCAACTGGTCCACGGTCTCGACATTGCCCGGGCCGCCCATCAACCGTGGAGCATCCGCCGCGAGGACGCGTTGCTGGTGCTGCCCGCCGTGCTGGAGCTGGCGCCGAATTATCTGCGGCCGGACCGAGCCCGCGGCGTGCATGTCAGCTTCGAGCTGCGCCTGCGGGGCGGGCCCCGTTATCGGATCGCGGTCGACGACGCCACCGGCGTGGTCGGTCCGGCCGGGGAGCGCGCTGACTGTGTCATCACCGCCGATCCGGTGACTTTCCTGCTCGTCGGCTACGGGCGCATCCCGCAGTTGTCGCAGATTCTTCGGGGCAAGCTTCGTGCCGGCGGCCGTAAACCCTGGCTGGCAGCAAAATTCAGCACACTGCTCGCCAGCCCGTAGACCGCGTGGGCCCACGACTACAGTGGTGCCAATGGCATCGGTCGTGATCGTGGGCAGCGGATTCACCGGTTTCGAGTGCGCACGCCGACTCGTGCGTCGGTTGCGGCGCAAAAGGGCATCAGACGTCGACGTCACGATCATTTCGCCGTGCGACTACATGCTTTACACACCCCTGCTGCCCGATGTGGCCGGCGGCGTGGTCGACGCGCGGTTCGTGACGATCCCGCTGGCAGGCACGCTCAACGGAGTCCGCAAGGTGCGCGGCCGTGTCGACACAGTGGACCTCGACCGGCACACCCTCACGTTCACCGACCTTGAGCGGCGCGAATGCGAAATGTCTTGGGACCGGCTGGTGCTCACGCCCGGGTCGGTCACTCGGTTGTTCGACATACCGGGATTAGCGACCCACGCAAGGGGATTGAAGTCGATCGCGGAAGCGCTCTATCTGCGTGACCATGTGCTCGAGCAGCTCGAGTTGTCGTGTCTGGATTCCGACGCGGCAGGTGCGCAGGCACGGCGCACGATCGTCGTTGTGGGGGCGTCATATTCGGGAACCGAGCTCACCGCGCAGCTTAGGGCGTTGGCCGACGCCGCCGCCAAGCAGATGGAATTCGATCCTGCCGCGGTGAAGTTTCTGCTGCTCGACTTGGCCGAGCAGGTGATGCCCGAGGTCGGCGAGAAGCTGGGAGCCCGCGCGATGCGTCTGCTGCGGCGCCGGGGGATTGACGTCCGGCTGGGCCTGACGCTGAAAGAAGTGCATGCCGATCACGTTGTGCTCAGCGATGGTTCGCGGGTGAATACCCGCACCGTGGCTTGGGTGACCGGGGTTGCCGCTGCACCGCTCATCCAGACACTTGGACTGCCGACGGACAAGGGTCGGTTAAAAGTGCAGACCGATCTGCAGGTGCCCGGCCATCCGGAGGTTTTCTCCGCCGGTGATGCCGCAGCGGTTCCCGATGTGACGCAGCCCGGCAACATCACGCCGCCCACCGCCCAGCACGCCATTCGGCAGGGCAAGGTGCTGGCCGACAACGTTGCCGCGAGTCTGGGCTACGGGAAAAAGCGGGAATACAAGCATCACAACATGGGCTTGGTGGTCGACCTCGGGCCTCATCATGCCGTCGCGAATCCCTTGGGGGTCCACTTGTCCGGGTTCCCGGCGAAGTTCGTCACCCGCGGCTATCACCTGTACGCGATTCCGCGGCTGGTCAATCGGTGGGCGGTATCGCTGGCCTATCTCACGGACCTGTTCTTCCCGCGGACGCTGGTGTCGATGGGATTATCGACCCAAAGCGACGCGGAATTCTCGACGAGCGAAGGCATTCCGCTGCCGAAACCGAACGAGGCAGCCGGCTAGAGGGTCTGGTGGCGGCCGAAGTACTTGTGGTCTTCACTGTAGCCGCCGTAGCCGCTGCCGATGTCGCGGTAGTCGGCGACGAACTCGATGCCCTTGAGCCACTTGACCAATTTGAAGCCGTGCTGCAATTCGTTGCGCAGCCTCAGCGGCTTGCCGTGCATGTAGGGCAGCGGCTGGTCGTTCATGTTGTAGGCCAGCATGGTCATGTGGTGGGTCATCTGATCGATGGGATGCGCGTTGTAGTAGATCCCACCGGTGGCGCCGAGACCCATCGAGTAGAACACCACCCATTTGGCCTCGGGCAGCGGTTTGACGATGTCGAGGAGCGTCTTCATCTGCACGCCACCCCATTTGGCGACGCCCGACCACGCCTGGATGCAGAAGTGCTGGCTGATCTGCTCGTGGTAGGGCAGTGCCTTCAGGTCGTCGAGCGAGAACTCCATCGGGTTCTCGACGAGACCGTAAACCCGTAGCCGCCAGTCACGGAAGTCGTTCTGCTCCAACTCTTTATACTCGACGGTCTCCGGCAGCCGCCCGTTACGCCAATGATGCGGTGAGATGTCTTCTTCGGTGAACGCGCCCGGTTTGGGGTCCAGTTTCTCCAACACGCGCTGGAAGGGCCCGACCAGCGCATAGCCGATGCGCTGCACTACCCGGGGGTGACGAATCGTGAACGGGGTGGCCCACACCCACGCCACCGCCGTCACCACCATTGCCGCAGCGAAAAACCAGAAGCCAATCCAGCTGTCGTCGTCGCGGGCAGCGAACATGTGGTTGAGGTTGCGCAACGCCTCGGTGGTGAACACCAGCGTGACGTGCACCAGAATGAAGAACAAGAAGTACACCAGCACCAGGAAGTGCAGTGAGCGTGCGTGCTGAATGCTCAGCCGCTTGGACAGCCAGTGCACGCGCTGCGATAACGCAGGCGACATTCCCAGTCCGGTCAGCAGTGCGGCCGGCGCGGCGATGAATACGGTGGTGAAGTACGCCAGTACCTGCAGGCCGTTGTAGGCGACCCATCCGTTATCGGTCGGCCAATGCAGCGACAGGTACTGAATCGCCACCGATGCGGAGTTGGGGAAGACGTCCCAGCTGGTCGGCACGATGTGCCGCCACTGCCCGGTGGCGAACAGCAGAACGTAGAACACCGCGCCGTTGACCAGCCACAAGACATCGACGCCCAGGTGCCACCACCGGGCCAGGCCGATGGAGTGCCGAAAGCCGGGGAGCCCGAAATGCCTTGGCAATGCGACAGTGTCGGCATTTGCGGTCCAGTACTCGTCGTCCGGAACGGGTGGGCCGACCCGCAGCCATTCGTCCTTGCCAGGGGTGGCGTTGCGGCTGAAATAGAGCCGCGGGTGGTCACACAGGATCTGGATCCCGGTTCTGATGATGAACATCATCATGAACAGATTGAAGAAATGGGTCCAGCCGATCCACGCCGGGATGCCGGGCTTGACGCCCTTGGTGTCGGTGCCGGGGTAACGCTGGATGAATGCCTGCACCGCAGGCATGTGGTACAGGCCTTTACCGATCGCCACCGCGGCGACCAGCAGGGCGAAGCCGATGGGAATCAGCCACAGCAGGTTGAACCACTTGTCCCGGCCGACCCGCAGCTTGGGGGCGGTGGCCCGCCTGGTCAGATCGAATCCGCCGCCGTAGGTTTCCACATCGATGGTGTCCTCGGCGGTGTGCACCTCGCTGCGATAGTTCGGATCGAACGTCAGCGGCGTGCCGACCGCTAACGCGGTGGCGGTGCCATTATGTGCTGCGGTAGCAGTCGCAGCTGAATCACCATGCCCTTCAGCACCATTAACGTCCGTCGTCGTCACGCGGCCGAAGATACACGACCAAGCCTGTGCGCCAACGTTAACAAAACGGAAACTTGGCGGCTGTGAGCTCGACATTCGTGGTCGTGGCCTGAGTGGGCAATCGGACGCGCCGGGCAGATCAGTTTATCCGCATATTCGGTCATATCTGCATTGGATATCCGGATTATCGGTGGTTTATATGCCACTGTTAGGTATCTGCGTTGAGGTCTACGTGCCGCCGCATGCGGGG
>NZ_DASRBZ010000006.1:0-9393 GCF_035653355.1 Mycobacterium sp.
GGTTTGTCCGGAGTCGCCGAAAAGATCGACCGAACGGCCGGGGGCGTACTCGCCGGTTTCCATGCCCCAAGTCGGGTGTGTAGCTCTGGTCAGGGCTTCGGCGGTTGTGGCGCGCCGTGCGATCCGACGATCGCGTTGAGGATGTCCATCTGCGTTTTGACTTCTGCCGGGGACTTGCCGGGGTCGACGCTTGCCGCGTCGTTCTTCTGCCACGGCTGGCAGCCGTCTGTCTTGAACGTCTTGTCGGTGGGGTCGATCTGCACGACCTGGGGCTTTTTGCTCATCGCGTTGTCGACGATGTCGCTGCCGTTGGTCCGCTTCCAGTAGCAGGTATGGCCCTGCGCCGGTCCGGCCGAGGTGTAGACGCCCGGCACGATGTCGGTTCCCACCGTAAATGTGCCGTCATGGTCGATAGTCGTCTTGGGTCCAGGCGGTGCAGCCTGGGCGTGCGTGGGCGATCCCGCTTGCGCAGGCGGTACGGGCGGTGCGGCCTGCGGTGGCGGTCCAGGTGGTCCCGGTGATCCCGAGGGTTCATGCGGTGCGGGCGCCGGCGGCGTCGAAGGGTCGGCGCTGACGACGCCAGTGGACCCGGCCAAGCCGATGAGGACAGCGCCTGCGGCGACGATCGCTGCTTTCTTCAGCACCATGAAACAGCAGCGTACGCCGTAGCGGAGGCTGCTGCTAAGCCGACCTGGTGAGCAGGGGCAGGAGCACGCGACGGCGCATAGCTATGACGTCAGCGAAGTGCTGCAGCGCCTGGTGCACCGAGTCCACGACTGGAAAAGCACCGTCCTCGTTGGTGATCCGCAGGATCTGCGATACCGCGCGACTTGGGACCAGCGCCCACTCCACTCCAGCGCGGCAGCATTCGTCGTCGATGCGGTGCAGTAAGGAAACGGCTTGTGCAGCGAAGCAATCGACAGCACTGAGGTCGAGGACAAAGGGATTGTCCTCGAGGACGAATCGCCTGACGTACTCGCCGACACGGTCGACGTTTCCGGCGTCGATGGCACCGCTGATCGTCACCACGGTGGCCAGATGGCGACACTGGGTCCGGATCCGGGCGGGACCGCAGTCGAACACTGGGTTGCGGTAGCGGGGCGTGAGGTCCGCCACCGTATTAGTCGAAACGGTCATGCGACTACCTCACTTCTCAATGGCGTTGCCATTCGCTGGGTTGAGCACGGCCTCAACCTGATTCGAACGGTATGCGGCGAATCTAAGGTGACCGGCAGCAGTGCTTAATACTTTGCTAAGAAAGGACTTTGGCGCCTCGACCGCGCGATGCTAAGGAAGCCGCCGAACGCGGCCGGCGTAGCTCAGTGCGTGCGCGTAGGTTTCCAGGTTGTCCCGCGAGATTTTGGCGTGCACTGGACGCTCGAGAAGAAAACGCAGCACCGGGTTATACGCGTGATAGTCCTCATGAAAGGTGAGCACTGTGGTGCCGTCGGGTTGTTCCTCGAGTTCGTGGTAACCCTCCGCGCGCGACCATAGCGGCTTCCCGATTGCCACATAGCGCGAGAGTTTGTTGAGCTTCGCCTCCGTCACGGTCTCGAATGACCGTCCCTTGCCGCCGGAGAACAAGTACTTGGGTACGGCGAACACACATGTGCGGACCAAACCCTGACCCGCCTCGTCGCCTTCGTGCAAGATCTCCATGCTGCCGGTGGGCCACTTGAGGACCCGCGGCCGTGGAGAATTCGGCGGAGCCGGCGGGTGCAGCACCCGCCACACTTTTTCCGGCGGCGCATCGACATGAAATCGCACTGTGTATGAGCGCATCAGTGTTCTCCCCAGGTATTCCAGAAAGTGACTGTCTCCGCGGGCGGCCGAGATGCCGGTCGAAACTGGCTGCCGATCGTGTACGCCACGGGGAACAGCGCGGCCTGCGTGACCGTGGCGGGTATGCCAAGCAGCTCGGCCACCTGTTGCTCTTTGGCCAAATGCATTGTGGTCCAAACAGATCCCAACCCGCGGGAGCGAAGAGCCAGCAAGAAGCTCCAGGCGGCCGGGACGATCGATGCCCACGCCGATGCGGCAACCACGCGGTCGCTTTCGTCAAAGCGGCGCTGCAGGCACGGGATGACGTGGACGGGTACCTGGGCCAGCGTCTCGGTGAGGGCATGGGCGCTGCGATAGACGCGCCGGGTCTGTGGATCGGCCTCGGTGGCCGCGGCATGGGCGAGGTACTGGGCGCCGATGCTTCGGTAGATCTCGGCGATGGCGGCACGCTTGGCGGCGTCGGTGATCACCAGCCAACGCCAGTCCTGGGCGTTGCTCGCGGTCGGCGCCTGCATGGCCAGCCGCACGCAATCGAGGATCACCTCGCGGTCGACGGGCCTTGTCACGTCGAGGCGTTTGCGCACCGCCCGGGTGGTGGTGAGCAATTCGTCGACCGAGGCGATGTCCACCGGTCGCTCAGACGTCGATCGCGCAGGACTGGTCGATGCCGAGCACGGTCAAGGTGCGGCCGAGACCAAGGAAAACCGCAATGCACAGCGTGAGGTCGAGGATCTCTGCGTCGGTGAACAGTTCGCGCAGGCGGCTGATGAACGCGTCCTCGATAGAGGGATGGTCAGTGGCAAAGCGCTCGGCGTACTCGATGGCAAGTCGCTGCCGCGGCGTGTAGCCCGGGTAGGTGGCATATGCCGCGACGTTGTCGTACAGCTCTGGAGCGATGCCGGCCTCGAGCACCGACGGTGCGCGAAACCCGGAACAGGCGACGCAGTCGTTGATCTGCGCGATGCGCATCCTGGCCAGCTCGCGTTCCTCGGACGGCAGGATGCTCTGCTGGTAGGCGCCCTTGATCATCCGCTCCACCATGCCGCCAAGCTCGGGGCGCAGCGTCCAGACCATCGCGGCCTCGCCGCCGGGACCGTCGGGGACGTCGATTCTGGCCATGGGGCGACTTCCTGCGGGTGAGCTGGGTGCCGTCTGAGCAAATCAGATTTCCGATGTTGCTGTCTACATGTGTGTGTTGCCGAATGGCCGTGGACACGACAGGGCACGCGGAATAACGTGCGTGAAGCGCGGGCGCGCAGCGCAGGCCCGCTTTGGGAGGTCTCGGCATGCTGTTCATGCACGAGGTGCACAAGGTGCGTGGGCGCGCCGAAGACGACTTTGAGGCTGCCTTCCGCGAAGGCTGGATGCCACTGCTGGGTGCCGGCGACGAGGCGCGGTTGTTGTGGTACGCCAACCACGCCCACGGCAGCGGCCCCTCCTACACCGTCGTCACCGTCACCGCCGTTCGCGACGGAGCGGCCTGGGAGCGCCTGGCGGTCCGGGTGCAGAAGGGCGATCTGCGGCAATGGATGCGCGAACTCGACGAACTGCGCTACGACGTCGAAGCCAAGCTGCTGACGCCGCTGCCATGGTCGCCACTTCAGGATGTGCCGTTCGAGCAGGTTCCCGTCGATGGTCGCGAGCACGAGCTGACGCTCTATATGGAAGACACCATGTGGCCGTTTGCAGACAAATTCATCGAATACATCGACCGCTGCGGTGAGGTGTACGCCAAGAGCCTCGACCGGCCGGCGGCCATGCTTACCATCGAGGCTGCCTTCCGGCCGGCCCTGGGCAGTCACCTACGCCGGGAGGTCGCGCTGATGCAGCGCATCCACCGGCCCGACGCCTTGCTCCAGCTACTGCATACCGAGATCCCGCCCGAGCAGCGCGCTCCGGGCACCTGGATGCACGACGCGCTCGACCTTCGCGATCGGTGGACCAGCCGGCTGCTGCGGACCTCGTCATGGTCGCCCCTGTACTGAGCGCATGAACATCGGAACGATCGTCGACGCCCCCGCAGCGGGCGATCCCGGCCGCCGTGCACTGATCATCGACGGTCGCGTCGTCAGTTATAGCGAGCTGGCAACCGCGGTGGACCGCTGCGCGGCTGGCCTGGCCGCAAACGGGGTGGCCGGCAAACGTGTCGCGGTCGTCGACACCGGAAGCTTGCTGTCGATCGCGGCGGTGCTGGGTGCGGCGCGCATCGGGGCGGCGGCTGCGCTGATGAACCCCGCACTTACACCGGTGGAGCTCCGGGGGCTGCTGTTGCGTGCCGGGTGCGCCGACGTCGGTGTCGCGGGTAAGGCGTACGCGGATCGGCTCAGTCAAGCCGGTGCGGCCAAGGCGCTGACGGCCGCCGAACTCTTGGGCGACGGTCCGGCTCACACGCCGCGACCCGTGGAGAACGTCGACGATCATGACACTTTGGTGTTGTTTACCAGCGGCACGACCGGGCTGCCGAAAGCGATCGCCATCAGCCATGCGCGGCTGAGTGCACGAATTACCGGATTTACCATGCCTTTTCGGCGCGACACGGTACCCGCGGTCAGTTTGATGTGCGTGCCGTTCTTCCATGTCGGTGGTGCGTTGGGCATGCTCGGCAGCCTGTACTCCGGCAACACTTCGGTGGTGCAGGACCGGTTCGACGCCGGAGAATGGTTGCGCCTCGTGCACGAGCATCGGGTCAGCAGCGCGTTTCTGGTGCCGACCATGCTGCAGCGGATCCTCGACCATCCCGCCTTCCCCCGCACTGACCTCAGCTCACTGGTCGCGATCGCGTACGGCGCGGCTGCTGCGCCCGTCGCGCTGGTGCGCAGGGCGATGGCGGCGCTACCGAATGTGGCTTTCGCCAACGTCTTTGGGCAGACAGAGACCCTGGGCGCCTACACCACCCTGTCGCCCGACGATCACCGCGACCCCAACCGGGTGGGATCGGTGGGCCGGCCGCTTCCCGGGGTTGACGTGCGGGTGGTCGACCCCGACACGGGCATGGAGGTCGAACCCGGAAATATCGGCGAGCTATGGGTCAACACCAGCCAGAACGTGACGGGCGGCTGGCTGCACACCGGTGACCTCGCCCGCCAAGATCGCGACGGCTACATCTATCCCGCGGGCCGGCTGACCGACACGATCAACCGCGGAGGAGAGAAGTTCGGGCCAATCGAGATCGAGGAGGCCATCCGCACCCATCCCGCGGTCAGCGACGTGGCGGTCGCCGGGATCGCCGACGACGAGATGGGCCAGCGGGTCGGGGCTGCCGTGGTGGCGCGCACGCCGGTGTCTCTCGACGAACTGCGCTCGCACTGCCGTGAGCTGATCGCGTATTTCAAACTGCCCGAAGAGCTGGCGATCGTCGACCACATTCCCTACAGCGAAACCGGCAAGGTCAACCGCCACCAGCTCGCCGCGTTGATCGCAGACGGAGCCTGAGCCGAAAGGAGTCGCCGTGCTGTTCCTTCACGAAACCCACCGGGTGGTCGGCGCGCGCGAAGACGACTTCGAGGCGGCCTACCGCGAGGGCTGGATGCCCACATTGGCCCGGGACGACAACGCCCGGCTGCTGTGGTACACCAACCACGCCCACGGCTCTGGGGTCTCCTACAACGTCGTCACCATCACCGCCATAATCGATGGCGCGGCGTGGGAGAACCTGACCCGCCGCGCCCAAACCGGGGACCTGGCGCCATGGATGCGCGAGCTGGACAACCTGCGCCACGAGGTGACCGGCAAGATTTTGCTCCCAGTGGAGTGGTCGCCGCTGCAGGAGGTGGATTTGGCGAGCGTGCCGACCGACGGCGCAACACACCCGTTGAGCTTGTTCATGGAGGACACCGGGTGGCCCGACGCCCCGCTGGACGACTACGTCCGGTCCTGGGATGAGATCTACTACCGGCCGCTCTCGCAGGCGCCGCCGGGCATGCGGCTGCTCGACATCCAAGCGTGTTTCCAGGTGGCGCACGGCAGCTACAAGCGCCGGGAAGCCATGCTATGGCAGAAGATCGATCCGTCTAACGACTATGCGGCGCTGGTGCACCTGCTGACCACCGACCTGCCGCCCGAGCGGCGAGGGCCGGGCAGTTACATGTTCGAGGCCCTGAAGTTTCGCGACCAGTGGGAGAGCCGGCTGCTGCGCACTTCTGCGTGGTCGCCGCTGTACTGAGCGCGGGTATTGCCATCTTCAAGTTTCCGATCGGGCGAGCCGCCACCCTGCGCGAGCTCGAGGAAGACCCGCACCCACTGCTGGCACGGCTGCGGGCCATCGAGCCGGTGACGTGGCTGGAGGCGCTGGGCGGATGGCTGGTTACCCGGTACGACCTTGCGGTGCGGGTATTGCGCGACCCCGCGACCTTCACCGTCGACGATCCCCGATTCTCCACCTCGCGGGTCGTGGGCCCCAGCATGCTCTCGCTCGACGGGGCGGCTCACGTGCGTCACCGTGACGCTTTCGCGCGACCGTTTCACCCCGCGCGAGTCCGCGAGCGGTTCACCGCATTCATCGCTGCGCAGACCGATCGGCTGATTGCCGAGATGCAACCGGCGGGCCGCGCGGAGTTGCGCAGGCAGTTCGCCGGTCCACTCGCCGCCGCCATCGTCACCGAAGCGCTGGGCCTGCGCGGCATCGACACCGATGCGGTGTTGAGCTGGTATGCGGCGATCGTGGCTGCGGTGTCCGAGGCGACGGGCGGGCGGCCGGTGAGCGCAGCCGGAGCACACGCTTTCGGGCAGCTGCGCTCCGCCGTGCTGGCGGCGCGCGATGACCCCCGCTCGGTCTTGGCGGAGGCGGCACGGACGCCCGACGGTCTCAGTCCCGACGAGGTGGCCTCGAACGCGGCGGTACTGATGTTCGGCGGCGTCGACACCACCGAAGGCATGATCCTCAACACGGTTCGGCACCTGCTGGATGACCGGCAGGCACTCGCGGCGGTCCGCGCCCGAATCGATCTGCTAGCCAACGCGATCGAGGAATCGATCCGCCTCGAGCCTGCCGCCGCGTCCGTCGACCGATACGCAACCACCGATGTCGAGCTCGCAGATGCGCGCGTTCAGCGCGGTGATCTGGTGGTGGTATCGCTTGCCGGGGCCAACCGAGATGCGAGCGTCTTCGCCGAGCCCGACCGTTTCGACATCTACCGGGCCAATGCTCGGCTCAATCTGGCTTTCGCTCAGGGACCGCACTTCTGCCTCGGTGCTCAGCTCGCCAGAACCGAGACCAGGATCGCGGTCGCTCGACTCTTGGATCAGCTTCCCGGCCTGCGCCTCGCCGATGAGCGGCCGAATGCGCCACGCGGTCTGGTGTTTCGCAAACCGCCGCGCTTGCACGTGCGTTGGGCAACCTACTCCTAGCAGCAGATGACGCCGACTGCTGCGTCGGCTAATCCCTTGAGCACCTTGGGCTCTGCACCTGTGCGGGACCGAAGAGCGATCGTGATGAGCGTGGCGGTGGCGATGTGCGCAGACGCTCGGGGGCTAACCGCGGCCGAGAGTTCCCCCTCGGAAGCCGCCCGCCGAAAACGTTCCGCGAACAGTTCGGTGAATGCGTCAAACGTCGAATCGGCGATGTCGCGGACCCGTTCGTCGCGGGTCGACTCTGTCACCGCCGTGCCGACGAGAAAACAGCCGCGGGGCGCATCGTCACCGGCGAGGTAGAACGAGGTCGCGTCGCGGTAGATCGCACGTAGCGCGGCACGCAGCGGCCGCGGCAGGCCCAGCTGATGAGCAAGCCAGGCGCGACTATCGGCGGCGTAGCGGTCGACGGCAGCCACGTAGAGGTCTTGCTTATCGCCAAAACCGGCGTAGATGCTCGGCCGGTTCATCCCCATCGCGGCCGCGAGGCCGTCGAGCGACGTCGCAGCGAAACCATTGCGCCAGAACGTGTCACGTGCACGCTGAAGTGCGGTGTCTGGGTTATAGGCACGTGGCCGGCCGCGCTGTCGTCTTGCGGTCTCCATAGTTTCACACTACATTGCACAAAATGAGTTTTTTATATACCGCCTCGAACAAAAACAAAGAGTGCAGCCTCGACGGCCGCCGAGTGCGCTATGTCGATACCGGCACCGGCGAGCCGGTGCTACTCCTGCACGGCTATCCGCAAAGCTCATCGTGCTGGCGCCATCAGATACCGGCGTTGGCCGCCGGCTACCGCGTCATCGCTCCGGACTGGCCCGGTTACGGCCACTCAGAACCGCCGGCCACACCGCCGACATACCACGCCGAGGTCGAGCGCATCGGGCAGCTCGCGGACCACATGGGGCTGGATCGGTTCAACCTCATCGCCCACGACTACGGCGGTTTCCTGGGGCTGGGTTACGTGCTGCGGCATCCGGACCGTGTGCTCCGGCTTGGGCTGCTGAATACACGGGGCCACAGGGTCTTTCGTCCATGGTTCTACGCGGTGATGCTGAACGTGCGGTGGATGGCGACGCATCGAGGTTCCGCCGCCGCGACCCGGCAGCTCCCGGTGGGCCAGCTGCATCGTCTGGCGCTGCGCCGCTACCGCAAGCTCGGCTGCTTCGACACCACGCTGGAAACCGAATACTTGGGCTGGATGGACCAGCCGCGTGGCAGACACGCTTTTGTCGAGTTCTACGCGAACTATCACCTGCCGCAGGTCCCGTGGCTGTCCGCAGGTTTGACGCAGATCATGTGCCCGGCCGCGATCATCTGGGGTGACCGCGATCTGTATATCCCGTTTCGGACCGCGCGCGAACTCGCTGAACGCATCCCCGCCGCGACCCTGACCCGGTTGCGCGGAGCCGATCACTACGTCATGGAGGAGCGCCCGCAGGACGTGACGGCGGCACTGCTGGAGTTGCTGGCCAGGCCGACCTCACCGCGCCTGTAGCGCAAGTTGCGGCTCACGATCCGGCGTCGCCTTGGGAACCGTCGGCGAGCGCCGCAACCACGCCGCCGTGCAGATCAGCACGGCGAGGAAGACAAAGACATAGGTGCCGGGAACGATGTCTTTCCACATCCCGCCGGGCCGCAGGGAAAGCACGCTCGCCTCGCGGATATCACCGCCCGGCGCGGAGGTGAACCAGCCTGCCAGCAGGGCAGCCAACAACCACAAGGTCCACGCCGAGTACCTGCTGCGCAGGATGTACGCCCGATACCCCAGGTGAACCAGCAGCGGCGCGAACCACACCCAGTGATGGCTCCAACTGAACGGCGAGACGGCCGCCGAAGCCATGCCCACCAGCGCGATCCCCAGCACGGCATGACCACGCCGATACGCGATCGCCGCTAGCGCCACGGCAATAGCAGCTAGCGCAACGGACGCACCGGTGGCCAGCACAGCGGGACAGTGAAGACGATGCAGCAAGCCCTCCACCGTGGTATTGGAGAACGGATCGTGTGAAATCCGCCGGACGTCGCGGAAGCCTCGCCGCAGCCAGTAGTAACCGGATTCCCTTGGCAGCACAGCGAATCCGACGACGACGGTAACGACGAATGTCGCGGTTGCCACCAGTGCAGCACGCAGGCGCCCGATGGCGGCCAGGTAGATGATGAACAAGGCCGGGGTCAGCTTGATCCCAGCCGCCAGGCCGATTCCGATTCCCGCCCACTTGCGCTGCGCAGGTCCGAGCAGATCGGCGACGACGATCGCCAGGA
>NZ_DASRBZ010000007.1:0-6309 GCF_035653355.1 Mycobacterium sp.
CCGCGAGACTTCGGCCAAAAAGCAGTGGATGAAATGGACGATTTGGCCAGCCTGCGGGGTAGGCCAGCCCGCTAATCGCTGGTGCGCTCCAGCAGGTCGGCAGACCCCAGCACTCGCTCTACCTGCACCTCGATCACCACCCGTCGCGGGTTGGGCCGCGGCGTGCGATAGCGCTGCGCATAGCGCAACTCGGCGTCGCGCACCGCGTCGATGTCGTTGTTGACCTTGGCGCGGCCCTCCAATGACAGCCAGCGGGCGCCGTCGACCTGGCTGAGTACAGCAATCCCGCCGCGCTCGGCGTTGAGCGCCTTCTGCGAACCGCCGGTGGTGATCACCCGGGCGATGTGTGTCTTGGGGTCGAAGGTGAAGCCCACCGCCACCACGTGCGGTGATCCGTCGGCCCGCAGCGTGGTCAGCATCGCCAAATGGCGCTCGGTGAGGAAAGCCAGCGCGTCGGTGCTGAGCCGGGTAGTGGTTTTCGCCATCGCGGCCCACGTTAGCGCAGGCAATAATCGCAGCCGTGGATGACACGGGTGCCGGGCCTCTCGTCATTTTCGGTGGCCGCAGCGAGATTGGCACCGAGCTGGCGCTGCGTCTGGCGCCCGGCGCGACCGTGGTGCTGGCCGCGCGGCGAGCAGACCAGCTCGGCGAACAGGCTGCGATGCTGCGCGCAGCCGGTGCCGCGGCCGTACGCACCCGCGAGTTCGACGCCGACGACCTGGACTCCCACGGGCCGCTGGTCGAGTCGATCATCGCCGAGCACGGGCCCATCGGCACTGCCGTGCTGGCCTTCGGAATCCTCGGCGATCAGGCGCGGGCCGAGACCGACGCCGCGCAGGCGGTGGCGATCGTGCACACCGACTACGTCGCGCAGGTCAGTCTGCTGACCCATTTGGCCAGGGCGATGCGCGCCGCCGGCGGCGGATCACTGGTGGTGTTCTCCTCGATCGCCGGAGCCCGGGTGCGGCGCGCCAACTACGTCTACGGCTCGGCCAAGGCGGGGCTGGACGGCTTCGCCAGCGGCTTGGCCGACGCGCTGCACGGCACCGGGGTGCGGGTACTGATCGTGCGGCCGGGGTTCGTGATCGGCCGCATGACGCAAGGTATGACGCCCGCGCCGCTGCCGACCACACCGGCGCGGGTCGCCGACGCAACCGCGCGGGCGCTGGCCAGGGGCCGACGCACGGTGTGGGTTCCATGGGCATTGGGGCCGGTGTCAGTCGTGATGAGGCTGCTGCCGCAGTTCGTTTGGCGCAGGATGCCACGATGAACCGCGTTATCGTGGTGGGGATCGGCGCCGACGGCATGGCGGGCCTGTCGGAGCCATCGCAGTGCGAATTACGCAGGGCCACAGTTGTTTACGGATCACAGCGGCAACTCGATCTGCTCGACGACAGCGTAGCCGCGGCGCGCCGGCCGTGGCCGTCGCCGATGCTTCCCGCGCTGCACGGTCTGCTCGACTGTGACGCCGACGTGCATGTGCTGGCCAGTGGTGACCCGCTGCTGTACGGGATCGGTGGCACGTTGATTCGGCTGTTCGGCACCGAGCGGGTGCGGGTGTTGCCGCACGTGTCGGCGGTGACGCTGGCGTGCGCGCGAATGGGCTGGACCGTTCCCGACACCGAGGTGATCAGCCTGGTCACCGCCGAGCCGCATACCGCTGTGCGCCAAGGCGGGCAGGCGATCGTGCTGTCGCGCGACATCACCACGCCGACGAGTCTTGCGCGGTTGCTCACCGAAACCGGCCGTGGCGACTCCGAATTCACCGTTCTTGAGCAGCTCGGCGGACCCGGGGAGCGCCGCCGCGACGGCACCGCCCGCGTGTGGGCCGACAGGAGGCCTGATGACGTCGACGACCTCAACGTGATCGCCGTGCGTTATCTGCCCGACGAGCGGGTGTCGCCAGTGCCCGACGATGCGTTCCGCCATGATGGGCAGATCACCAAACAGAGCATGCGGGCGGTGACGCTGGCCGCGCTGGCGCCGCGGCCGGGGGAGCGGTTGTGGGATGTGGGCTCGGGCTCGGGCAGCATTGCTGTCGAGTGGTGCCGGAGTTGGCGCGGCTGCACCGCTGTGGCCTTCGAACGCGACGAGCAGCGCCGCGAGCGGATTGCCCGCAACGCCGTCGCGTTCGGTGTGAGCATCGACGTACGTGGTGAAGCCCCTGTCGCTTTCGACGGCGCGCCGACACCGTCGGTGATCTTCATCGGCGGCGGCCTCACCCAGCCGGGCCTGTTCGATGCGTGCCTCGGGCACCTGCCGGCCGGTGGACGTTTGGTCGCCAACGCAGTGACCGCGGAATCGGAAGGCTTTGTCGTGCAGGCGCATTCCCGGCTGGGTGGGCAGCTGCGGCGCTTCCAGCACTACCACGGCGAGCCGCTGGGCGGTTTCACGACGTGGCGCCCGCAGCTGCCGGTCACCCAGTGGGAGGTGACCAAGGCGTGACGGTGTACTTCATCGGCGCCGGCCCCGGCGCCGCCGATCTGATCACCGTGCGGGGGCAGCGGCTGCTCGGACAGTGCCCGGTCTGCCTTTACGCCGGCTCGATCATGCCCGACGACCTGCTAGCGCTGTGTCCGCCGGGTGCCCGCGTCGTCGACACCGGTCCGCTCACGTTGGAGCAGATCGTCACCGAGATCGCCGACGCGGATGCCGCCGGCCACGATGTAGCGCGGCTGCATTCGGGCGACCCGTCGCTGTACAGCGCGCTGGCCGAACAGTGCCGCCGACTCGACGCCCTGGGCATCGACTACGAAATCGTGCCGGGCGTACAAGCTTTCGCTGCAGCGGCCGCCGCTTTACGGCGGGAGCTGACCGTCCCCGGTGTGGCGCAGACCGTGACGCTGACCCGGGTGGCCACGCTGTCCACACCAATGCCGCCGGGTGAAGACCTCGCTGCTTTGGCCCGATCGGGAGGCACCCTGGTGTTGCACTTGGCCGCTGCTCAGATCGACGCTATTGTTCCGCAACTGCTTGCCGGCGGGTACGGGCCCGAGACGCCCACGGCCGTCGTGGCTTTCGCTAGCTGGCCGCAACAGATCGTGCTGCGTGGGACATTGGCCGATATCGCCGAACAGATGCACGCCTCAGGCGTCACGAAAACGGCGGTCATCATCGTCGGTGATGTGCTGTCCGCGGAGGGATTCACCGATAGCTACCTGTATTCGGCAGGGCGAGCCAGGGGGAGTCGGCACTAATGCGGGTCTTGTTGCTCGGCGGCACCGCCGAGGGGCGAGCATTGGCCGCCCGGCTTCATCCAGAGGTCGACATCATCAGTTCGCTGGCCGGCCGAGTGCCGGACCCGGCACTGCCGGTGGGCATGGTCCGCATCGGCGGGTTCGGCGGTGTCGACGGGCTACGCCGCTGGCTGTGTGACGAAAAAATCGACGCCGTCGTTGATGCCACGCACCCGTTCGCGGCCACCATCACCGCGCATGCTGCGCAAGCGTGCGAGCTACTGGGAGTGCCGTATCTGGTGCTGGCGCGTCCGGCCTGGGAGCCTGGGACCGCGATCGTCGTCTCGTCCGATACCGAGGCGGCGAAAGTCGTTGCTATGAACAAATATCCGCGGGTATTTCTCACCACCGGTCGATCCGGCGTCGCGGCGTTCGCCGACAGCGATGCGTGGTTTTTGATCCGCGCCGTCACCGCGCCAGATGCCAATCGCCTGCCGCGTCGCCACCAGCTGCTGCTCTCCCGTGGGCCGTATGACTATGACGGGGAATACGCATTGATGCGTGAGCATGGCATCGACGCGCTGGTCACCAAGAACAGCGGCGGGACCATGACGCGAGCGAAGCTCGACGCAGCCGCGGCGATGGATATCACGGTGGTGATGGTGGATCGCCCCCCACTGCCGGCCGGCGTGACGTCGGTATGCACCGTCGAAGAGGCCGTCGCCTGGGTTGCAAGCGCTCAATAGGGGATGTGCGCAAGCGGCGCTTGCTCAAGGCGATACCCCGGTCATGTTCCGAGCTTGCTCCAGTGCGGTCTGATTCACTTCGGCGTACAGGTCATTGGCGCGCGCTTGTTCTGCCGCAAGCTTCTCCAGTGCCAGGACTGCACGCTTAAGGAGTCCGATAGATTCCTCGACAGTGACTTTCAGTTCTCCATAGAGATTTGGTACCAGCCCCATCAGAATTTCCCCTCCCTTGCGAGCTGACCTTCAAGCCATCGTCTGAATAGATTTGCTTGTCCGATCAGCGTAGGCCAGCAGATGGCTGTTGACGCCGTCAACAGCTGTTTGCGTATCCAGGTGCTCGGTCGTTCTGCTGCGCTCGCGTCGTCCGGTCGGCGTTTCTGCAGGCCAAATCGGTTTTCGGCAGCGGATTCATTCCCGGCAGAGCCACGAAAAAGGGTTGCCGCCATGCCCTCCTTTCTCGGCGGTGAGACATCCCCGAGATCCGCGAAGTGACGTTCACCGGTGGCATGTCCTCTACTCACGGTGCCAAGTCGCGCCGGGCGTACCCATACACTCCGAGCGCGGTCAGGACCGCGCCGATCAGCAGCAAAATGGCGGTGGCCGCCCAATTAGGCGGTGTATAGGGCACGGCGGCGAGGTGCGCCCACGGCGACAGGTTGACAACCCAGCGAGGGGCATGCGCGGTCTGCATGATCACGTTCACCATGAATCCGATCACAACCGGCAGGGCACCCATCGCGCCGGCCGCGAATGGGAGCCACCCGACGCCCACGGCGGCGGCCCCGGCCGCGAGCAAAGCTAGGGGAAGGGAATTCAGCGCACCCGCAAGTGAATCGCTCAATTGCAGTGCGGCGCCGGTGATTTTGGCGCCGCCCCAAACGGCGACTGCGGCGCAGCAATGCAGGGCAACGACCCCGCCAACCGTGACCATGATCTCAGCGGACACCAGGCGTACGCGCGAAATTGGTTGCGCAAACAGCAAAGCCCATCGACCGGCCTTCTCGTCGGCGACCATGATGGCGAGACGCATTGCGGCGTATAGCCCGGTGGCAACCGGTAGCAGGCTGAACAGATCCGCAGCGAGGACGGGCACCAGGGCATGGCCGCCCATCCCGGCAGCTGCGGCGAGCTCAGCCAACCGCGGGCTCCTCTGGAACAACTCGACAATATAGACGAGCATCGCGCCGACCAGAAAGAACGATGCGGCGATGCCTGTCGCCCACCCGACCAGGGTCGGCCCGGCACGGCGAAGGGCGAACCCGCCGATCGACTGCAACAATCGAGTTCGTGGCGGACGGCTAGCCGGCACTACCACAATCCCTTCGCCCAAATCCCTGTGGCGTGCCGCAAAGAGGGTCGCACCGGCCAGCACGGTCGGAAACGCAGCCAACACGATCAGTGGAACGATGCGGTTGTCGGCGTATGGCGCCGCGCGGGCTGTCAGGCCGAACGGCGTCGCCCACGCCGACCACGCCAGTTGATGCACGCCATCGGAGATCATGCGCAGCAACAGCCCAACGCCCAGAGCCGCGACTGTAACTCCCGTGGCACTGGATCGCCTCGGCATTACTTGTGCGGCGAGCAGAGCTGTCATCGCGAAAGTCAAAGCAATCCCGGTGATCCCGGCCGCATGGATCACGGCCCCGGTCGGTTCGGTGCGGACCGCCAAAAGGCCCGCCGCGACGGCCACGCCGATCAGCGTGGCGGATCCAACGAGGGCGGCCAGGTAGCGGACAACCACATCGGCTATTCGCAGGCGCCCCGCTAGGAGCAGGTCCCACCGCCGGGCATCCTCTTCACCGCGGGTGATACGTGTGGCGGCAAGCATGATCCATACGCTTGCCAACACCGAAAGGGGTGTGCCGGTGCGCCACACAGTGAAGCCGCCGGGATCGTCCAGAGCGACCGGTGGGCCCGACAAGACCCGAATACCGGGATTCTCAGCAAGTGCGCGCAAACCTGATTTATCCAGCAAGTAGCCGATCGGCTGGTACTGGCTGGCGACCAACGCTGACATACCGCCGCAGAACAAGGCGACCACCACGGCACCAAGGCGAAGCTGGCGCATGGCCAGCCTGCTCACAGCCCGGCTCGGCGCGAGTTGCGGTTCGGGCTCAACAAGCGAATCCGGCAGCGAGGCGGTTGTCATCGTGCCGCTTCTCCGTAGTAGGCGAGAAAAATCTCCTCGAGCGTCGGTTCGTGCATCGCGAGCGCGGTGATTTCAGCTGTGGCGAGCGCTTGAAGTGCGGCCGCAGGCGATCCAGTCAGATTGAACCGCAACCGTTCACCGTCCAGCTGCTCGACACTTGACACACCCGCAATATGCTCGACGGAAGGTCGAACGCCGCGATAGGACACCTCGACTACGGTCTGGCGCAACCGGCGCA
>NZ_DASRBZ010000008.1:0-10379 GCF_035653355.1 Mycobacterium sp.
GATCGTGCCTGTCGCCGCAGACGCATCCACCGACGATGGCGTGGCAGCCACCGTCGACGCGGTGCGACGTACCAACGGCGGCCTGCACGGGCTCGTCAACGTCGCGGGCGGCGCGGCGCCGTCGACCTGGATGCCGGCGACCCGGGTGACGCGATCGGATTGGCGGCAGCTGTTCACCGACAATCTCGAGACGACATTCTTCATGAGCCAGGGGATCGCTGCAGAGCTCAAGGCACAGAACCGCCAAGGCGCGATCGTGTCGATCTCATCGATCAGCGGCATGAACACCGCGCCCTTCCACATCGCCTACGGCACCGCGAAAGCGGCAATCGTCGCGATGACCCGCACCATGGCGGTCGAACTCGCCCTGGATGGCATCCGCGTCAACGCCGTGGCACCTGGGGTCACCGAAACACCGGCCTCTGGCACCTATGTCGACGACGACCCTGAGCGGGACCGTCGCGCCATTGCGATGGGGCGGCGCGGCCGACCGGACGAGATCGCCGGCGCCATCTTGTTTTTGCTGTCCGACCTGTCCAGCTATATCACCGGCCAGACTCTGCTGGTCGACGGTGGCCTGGACCTCAAGTGGACCCATCTGGACGCAGACAACACCTCGCTGTTTCTCAAGGACGAGTCGTTCCGCGCGGCGCTAAGGAGCATGTGATGACCGACACCGAAGTCCAAGCAGCCGAAGAGCTTTCCGCACCGGTGACTATCGGCGTCGACGCCTACCTGTCCGAGGAGTACGCGCGCGCCGAGCGCGACAAGCTGTGGCGCAAGGTGTGGCAGCAGATCGGCCGGGTTGAAGACCTCCCCACCGTCGGCAGCTACTTGACCTACGACATCCTCGACGACTCCATCGTGGTGGTACGCACCGGGCACGACACATTCAAGGCGCACCACAACGTGTGCATGCACCGTGGCCGCCGGCTGGTCGACGTACCCGACGGCGCGAAAAACGCGTGTGGCCGCAAGAAGTCGTTCGTCTGCGGATTCCACGGCTGGACATACGACCTGGACGGCAGCTGCATCCATGTGCCCGACAAGCAGGACTGGCAGGGTGCGCTGACACCGCAGAACACCCATCTGGCGCCGGTCAACGTCGACACCTGGGGCGGGTGGGTGTGGATCAACATGGATCCCGACTGTGAGCCGTTGCGAGACTATCTCGAACCCGCCGCTACCATGCTCGACCCCTTCCAGTTGGACAAGATGCGCTGCAAATGGCGCAAATGGCTCCGTTTCCAATGCAATTGGAAAGTCGCCATGGAAGCCTTCAACGAGACCTACCACGTCGCGACCACACACCCGCAGTTCGACAAGTTCGGCACCTTTCGCGGCTGGGCCAAGGCGCACGGCCGGCACAGCAACATCGGCTATGACGCGCCGAAGGACCTGGAAAAGACCAAATCCAAGATCCGGCTCGGTACCGGCGCCGACCCGCGCATCTCGACAGCGGAAATGCAGCTCTACACCCTGGAGGAAACCAACGCCACCACCACCAAGACGCTGGCCGACGCGGCACGCCGACTGGTCGACGAACTACCCGAAGGCACCCCGGCCGACCAGGTGCTCGAGCACTGGCTGTCCTCCGCTCGCCGCGACGACGCAGCCCGCGGCGTGATCTGGCCGACTATCGATCCCGAACACCTCGCCAAAAGCGGCACCGCATGGCAGATCTTCCCCAACTTCCAAATCGGCCAAGGCTTGACCACCGCACTGTGCTACAGCGCCCGCCCGTACGGCTACGACCCAAACCAATGCATCTTCGAGGCGTCCTGCTACGAGCTCTACCCGGAAGGTGAAGAGCCGCACCCAGAGTGGGAATACCTTCCGCCCGACGACCCAAACTGGCGGACCGTTTTTCCGCAGGACTTCTCCAACATGGCCGCAGTGCAGCAAGGCATGAAATCTTTTGGCTTCACAGGCACAAAACCCAACCCCTATATGGAACGCAGCACCGCCAACCTGCACCGCAACCTCGCGAAGTACATGGGTACCGGCGCGCCGCGAGAGCTGAGTAACGAAAGTTGACTATGGACTGTCCACCGACGCAGACTCCCGACGACATCGACATCGACGCGCTGCGAGAAAAGTACCGGCAGGAGCGCGCCAAGCGGCTGCGCGCCGAAGGCTCCAAGCAGTACGTCGAACTGTCGGGCGAATTCGCCGACTTCTACGAAACCGACCCGTACACGCCGCCGGTGGTGCGCGAGCCGATCTCGGCGGATATCGACGTTGCGGTCCTCGGCGGCGGCTTCGCCGGACTACTGTGCGCCGCGCACCTAAAACGCGCCGGCGTCGACGACGTCAGGATCATCGAGCTCGGCGGCGACTTCGGTGGCGTCTGGTACTGGAACCGCTTTCCCGGAATCCAATGCGACAACGAGTCGTATTGCTACGTTCCGCTGCTCGACGAGCTGGACTACATCCCGACCAAGAAGTTCGCCGACGGCACCGAGATCTACGAGCATTGCCGGCGAATCGGAAAGCACTACGGCCTCTACGATGGCGCGATCTTCTCCACCCTGGTGCGCGAATTGCACTGGGACGAGGACATCAAACGCTGGCGAATCGGCACCAACCGCGACGACGACATCCGGGCCCGCTTCGTCGTGATGGCGTCCGGTAACTTCCACCGGCCGAAACTTCCGGGCATCCCGGGAATCAAGGACTTCAAGGGATACAGCTTCCACTCGTCGCGGTGGGACTACGAGTACACCGGCGGGGACGCCACCGGAGGTCTGGACAAGCTGCACGACAAGCGGGTCGCGATCGTCGGAACCGGCGCGACCGCCATCCAGGTGATCCCCTTTCTAGGCCGCTATGCCAAGCACCTCTATGTCTTTCAGCGCACACCGTCGACCGTCGACGAGCGCAACAACACCCCGACCGACCCGGCTTGGGTGGCGTCGCTGCAGCCGGGGTGGCAGAAGGAACGCCAGCGCAACTTCCATGCCTGGACCTTCGAAGGCGGCGCGCCGGGCCAGCCCGACTTGGTCTGCGACTTCTGGACCGAACTGGGCCGCAACACTGCGGCAAGGATTCTCGCTCTGGAAAACCCGGCCGCGGTCACCCCCGAGCAGTTCATGGCGATACGGGAAGAAGAAGACTACAAGGTGATGGAGCGGCTGCGTCGCCGCATCGACAGCATCGTCACCGACAAGCAAACCGCCGAGGTGCTCAAACCCTATTACCGATTCCTCTGCAAGCGACCATGCTCCAACGACGACTATCTGCCGACCTTCAACCGCCCGAACGTCACGCTGGTCGACGTGTCGGCGTCTAAAGGCGTCCAGCGGGCTACCGAAAATGGCTTGGTGGCCAACGGCATCGAATACGAAGTCGACTGCATCATCTACGCCAGCGGCTTCGAGATCACCACCGACATCAGCCGCCGCTACAGCATCGAGACCATCGAGGGCCGAGGCGGCGTATCGCTGTTCGACTACTGGCGCGACGGTTTTCGCACCTTCCACGGCATGACCAGCCGCGGCTTTCCCAACCAGTTCTTCACCGGCTTCACCCAAGTCGGGGTGTCGGCGAACATCAGCGCCAACTATGAGCTGCAGGGCGAGCACATCGCCTACGTCATCGCGCAGACCATGGCGCGGGGCGCGGCCACTGTGGAGCCAACTCAAGCCGCCCAGGACCAGTGGTGCCGGACCATCCGCGAAACTGCGGTCGACAACAGCAAGTTCGAAATGGAGTGCACGCCTGGCTACTACAACAACGAAGGCGGCGGGGGCGGCGAAGGTATCCGGTCGCACCTCGGGGAACCGTACGGGCCCGGGTTCTACGCGTTCGGTGACCTGCTGGCCGAGTGGCGCGCACAGGGCGACCTCGGCGGCCTCGTGCTCGGAGCATGATGGCTGAACTCAGATTCGACGATCGGGTCGCCGTCATAACGGGGGCGGGCCGCGGCCTCGGACGTGCCTATGCGCTGTTGCTGGCGTCGCGAGGGGCCAAAGTCGTCGTCAACGACATCGGCGCCAACCTGACAGGGAACGGGGTCGACGCCGGACCAGCGCACGCTGTAGTCGACGAGATCAGGGCAGCCGGCGGGGAAGCGGTCGCGTGCACCGAAACCGTTGCGACACCTGACGGCGGCAGCGCAATCATTGAGGCGGCGATCCATCGCTATGGCCGGATCGACATCCTTGTCCATAATGCGGGCAATGTCCGCAGAGCCTCGCTGAAGGAAATGAGCGGCGACGACTTCGACGCCGTCGTCGACGTCCATCTGCGGGGTGCCTTTCACGTGGTGCGGCCGGCCTTCCCGCTGATGTGCGCGGCGGGCTATGGCCGCATCGTGTTGACGTCGTCGATCGGCGGGCTCTACGGCAACCACGGTGTCGCAAATTACGCCGCTGCCAAGGCCGGGATTATCGGCTTGTCCAATGCCGTCGCGCTGGAAGGCGCCGCAGAGGGCGTGCAGTGCAATGTCATCGTCCCCGCGGCCGAGTCGCGAATGGCGGAGGGAATCGACACATCAGCCTACCCGCCGTGGGGCCCTGAGTTGGTGGCGCCGGTGGTGGGCTGGCTCGCCCATGAATCCTGTTCACTTACGGGCGAAATCCTGATCGCAATCGCTGGCCGGGTAGCGAAAGCCTTTGTGACCGAGACGCCCGGCGTGTATCGCCCATCATGGTCGGTTGAGCAGGTCGGTGACGACATCGACGCGATCCGCGACATGACAGCGCCGGTGGTCTTTCCCGTCGTCCCCGACGGCCACGGCGATCACATCCGCTACAGCTTCGACATGGCCCGGGCAGGAGCGTCGCATGGCTAGCCCGGCCGGACCGCTGGCCGGAGTGCGGGTGCTCGATCTGACCGCGATGGTGATGGGACCCTACTGCACCCAGATCATGGCTGACATGGGCGCCGACGTCATCAAAGTCGAGCCGCCGGAAGGTGATACGACCCGCTACATCTCCGTCGGACCGGCACCCGGCATGAGCGGTGTCTTCGTTAACGTCAACCGCGGCAAGCGCAGTGTCGTCTTGGACCTGCAGACAGAAGCAGGCAAGACCGGGCTGCGGGCGCTGATCGAAACCGCGGACGTGTTCATCCACTCGATGCGGGCAAAAGCGATCGCTCGGCTCGGATTCAGCTACGACGAGGTCGCCGCGATCAACTCGGCCATCATCTACACCAACTGCTATGGGTACGGCCGGCGCGGGCCCGACCGGGATCTGCCCGCCTACGACGACACGATCCAGGCCGAATGCGGGCTGCCGGCCGTCCAAAAGCAATTGACCGGGGAAGCAAGCTATGTCGGGACGATAATGGCCGACAAAGTGGCCGGCCTCACCGCGCTCTACGCCACCATGATGGCGCTATTTCATCGTGAACGCACCGGCCAGGGACAAGAGGTCGAGGTGAGCATGTTCGAGACGCTGGCCTCGTTCATGCTTGTCGAACACGCCAATGGCGCCATCTTCGACCCACCGCTCGGACCCGCCGGTTATCCCCGAGCCTTGGCGCCCAACCGGCGGCCTTACCGCACCAGCGACGGCTATATCGCCGCGCTGATCTACACCGACAAGCATTGGGCCGCTTTCATCGACGCCGTGCGGCCCGCGTGGGCCAGCGACCAGTACGCGACACTCGAGCAGCGGGCGCGCCAGATCGACTCCGTTTACGCCCTGGTAGCCGAGACGCTGCGGGAGCGGACCACCGAAGACTGGCTGGGTCTGTTCCGCGAGCTGGAGATACCAGCGGCGCCCATCCGCACACCGGGTGCACTGTTCGACAACCCGCAGCTCAACGCTGTCGGCTTGTTCGAGACAATCGACACCCCGCACGGCCGGATGCGCTTTCCCGGTGTGCCGACATGGTTTTCGCACACGCCGGGCCGCGTCGCGGGTCCCGCGCCGGAGCTTGGAGCAGACACCAGCGAGGTGCTCGACGAACTCGGGCTGGCCTCTGCTCGCCCACGAAAGGAGACGTGACGATGGGCGTACCGGTCTATAAGCGCATCCTGGACCTCTTCGAGGTCGAGGGAGTGAACACGCTGTTCGGCATCCCTGATCCGAACTTCGTGCACATGTTCCGCGAAGCTGAAGCGCGGGGCTGGACAGTGGTCGCGCCCCATCACGAGGAAAGCGCGGGCTTCATGGCCGAAGCGGTTTCACGTATGACGGGCAAGCCCGGGCTGTGCATCGGCACGCTGGGGCCTGGTGTGGCCAACCTGGCCGGGGCGATGATGTGCGCCAAGGTCGAGAACTCGCCGGTGATCTTCCTCGGCGGCCAGAGGGCCCGCATCACCGAACGCCGCGTTCGCCGTGGGCGCATCCAATTCGTCCAGCAAGAACGGCTTTTCACGCCGTCGGTTAAGTTCAGCGCCTCGATCGAATACGCCGACCAGACGGACGAACTCGTGCACGAGGCAATCCGGCGGGCGATGTCGGGTACACCGGGCCCGGCCTACGTCGAATACCCGGCGCATGTCATCACCCAAGACCTCGACGTGGCAGAACCGTTGCCGCCCAATGCCTACCGGCTCGTCAACCAAGGCGCGGGTGCGCCGGAGATCGCGCAGGCAGCGGCGCTGATCCGCGCCGCCAAGGCGCCGATCCTGCTGGTGGGTCACGGGGTGCACACGTCACGCAGCGGTGCTGCGGTCAAGGCGCTCGCCGATGTGATGGCCTGCCCGGTGATCCAGACCTCGGGCGGCACGTCGTTCATCCCTGGGCTTGAGGACCGCACCTTCCCCTATGGCTTCTCGTCGGCGGCGGTCGAGGCGGTGGTCACGTCGGATCTATGCGTCGCACTTGGAACCGAGCTCGGCGAACCCGTCCACTACGGCACCACCCGCCACTGGGCGGAGAACAACGCCAACCGCAAATGGATCTACGTCGAGCAAGATCCGGTGGCGATCGGGGTGAACCGTCCAGTCGACGTCCCGCTGGTAGGCGACCTGCGCGGCGTCGTGCCCCAACTAGTCGAGGCACTCAACGACACACCGCGGCAGCCCTCGGCGGATCTCGCACGCTGGATTAAACAGGACGCCGCGCAGTTGGCCGAAGTGGCAGAAACCGCACCCAGCGGCCAAACCCCGATCCACACAGCACGTTTCGTGGTCGAAGCGACCAAAGCCTTCCCGAAGGACGGCATCATGGTGCGCGACGGCGGCGCCACCGTCATCTTCCAGTGGACCTATTCACAGGCCAAGCCGCACGACGTGATCTGGAACCAGAACTTCGGCCACCTCGGCACCGGCCTGCCCTACGCGGTCGGCGCTTCGGTCGCCGACGGCGGCAAACGGCCGGTCATGCTGCTCACCAGCGACTCGTCGTTCCTCTTCCATATCGCCGAACTCGAAACCGCCGCGCGGCTCAAATTGCCGTTGGTGTGTGTGGTCGGCGTCGACCACCAATGGGGTCTCGAGGTCGGGGTCTACAAGCGCACCTTCGACCAGCCGTCATCACAGCCAGGCGTGCACTGGAGCAAGAACGTGCGCTTCGACAAGATCGCCGAGGGGCTGGGCTGCCACGGCGAGTACGTCGAGAAAGACGACGACATCGGCCCGGCCATCAAACGGGCCTACGCGAGCGGCAGACCGGGTGTCATCCATGTATGTATCGATCCCAAAGTCAATTCGGAAGAAATGCCCAACTACGGCGAATTCAGGACCTGGTACGCCGAAGGAACTCAGTAGGAGGATGGCTTCATGCGCGAATATGTGAAGTTCTACATCGATGGTCAGTGGGTCGACCCCGTGCGGCCCAACCCCTTCGACGTCGAAAATCCCGCAACTCAACAGATCACCGGCAAGATCTCACTTGGTTCTGCAGCAGACGTCGACGTGGCGGTGAATGCGGCCCGACGGGCGTTCGCCACATGGTCGCAAAGCAGCCGCGAAGAGCGCTTGGACCTGCTGCAAGCGATTCTCGCGGAATACCAAAGACGCGCTGACGACCTGGCAGAAGCAGTGACCGAGGAGATGGGTGCACCGCCGTCGTTGGCCGCAGGGCCGCAGGTGCAGCTGGGCCTCGGTCACCTGATGACCGCCATCGATGTCCTGAAGAACTTTTCGTTCGAGGAACAGCACGGTGCGACCCTGGTGGTCAAGGAGCCGATCGGGGTATGCGGGCTGATCACACCGTGGAACTGGCCGCTCAACCAGATCGCGGTGAAGGTGTATCCGGCGCTGGCGACCGGTTGCACGATGATCCTGAAGCCTTCGGAGGTTGCGCCCTACTCGGCGTACATCTTCACCGAAATTCTTGATGCCGCAGGCGTGCCGGCAGGGGTGTACAACCTGGTCAATGGCGACGGCCCGGGCGTGGGGGTGGCGCTGTCCAGCCACCCCGACATCGACATGGTCTCGTTTACCGGTTCGACCCGAGCCGGCATCGACGTGGCTGCGAACGCTGCTCCAACGGTAAAGCGGGTGACCCAGGAACTGGGGGGCAAGAGCCCCAACATCGTCCTGGACGATGCGGAATTCGAGAACAGCGTCCGTGCCGGCGTAGTCAACATGATGCTGAACACGGGCCAGAGCTGTAACGCGCCCTCGCGCATGCTGGTGCCTAAGTCACGCATGGCCGAAGCGGTCGCGATTGCCCGCGAAGCCGCCGAACAGGTGAAAGTCGGCGACCCCGATGACAGCCGTGCAATCGGACCGCTTGCCTCAAAGGCGCAGTTTGACAAGGTTCAGCGCTTGATCCAGAAGGGTATCGACGAAGGCGCCACGCTGGTCATCGGCGGCACCGGCCGGCCAGACGGACTGGACACCGGCTACTACGCCAAGCCCACCATCTTTGCGGACGTCACCAATGACATGACCATCGCCCGCGAGGAGATCTTCGGGCCGGTGCTGTGCATGCTTGGTTACGACGACATCGACCACGCCATCGAAATTGCCAACGACACCGACTACGGTCTGGCCGGCTACGTTTCGGGAGCCGACCTTGACAAGGCGCGCACCGTCGCCCGCCGGATCCGTGCTGGTTGGGTGACGATCAACCACGCCTTCGACATGAACGCACCCTTCGGTGGCTACAAGGGAAGCGGCAACGGCCGCGAATGGAGCGAGTTCGGCTTCCACGAGTACTTGGAGACCAAGAGCGTCCTCGGCCACGCGCCCGAAAAGGCGGCAGGTTAGGCCTCTCTCCAGTTGTGCCGCCGTGTCTTCCGCTCCTGCGGGCCAGTCGCATCTAGACTTGCTGCGATCCGACAGGCAGGGGGCGACGACGTATCGGCGGCAACAACAGCGCCGTCCGGCCGGGCGGTCCGGGCGCGCGACGAGCCAGCACTGAACCGGCCAGGGCTTACCCTGCGCCGGTTCGTTACGCTCGACGGCCGCGATGGGTTGCGCCGGTCCCGCAGCTAGCTCATCACCGACCGGGCTCGGGCATCGCCGCGCTGGACGGATTACGCGCCGTAGCTGTCGCTTTGGTGCTCCTCGAGCACGGCGGCGTTCCCGGCATGGGCGGCGGCTTCATCGGTGTGGACATATTTTTCGTGCTCAGCGGATTCCTGATCACATCGCTGCTACTTGACGAGCTGGGACGCACGGGTCGTATCGGATTGTCCGGCTTCTGGATTCGCCGCGCCCGACGGCTGCTGCCCGCCCTCGTGCTGATGGTGCTGACCGTAGGCGTCGCCCGCGAGCTGCTTCCGCAAGAAGCTGTCGCCGGCTTGCGCGGCGACGCCATCGCGGCATTCGTGTGGATGGCGAACTGGAGATTCGTCGCGCAAAAGACCGACTACTTCACCCAAGGTGCGACGCCGTCGCCGCTGCAGCACACATGGTCGCTGGGGGTCGAGGAGCAGTACTACTTCCTCTGGCCGCTCGTGCTAGTTGCGGTGGCCGTATTGCTGGCGGCATGGGCCAGGCACTACCGGTTGTGGGCGACGCTGGCCGGCGTGCGGTTCATCGTGTTCCTGGTAGCCGCGCTGGGAGCGGCCGGTTCGGCCGCCGCGGCCATCGTCTTGTCCTCGGACGCCACGCACGACCGGATCTATTTCGGCACCGACACCCGTGCGCAGGCATTGCTGACCGGCGCCGCGGCGTCGGCGCTGCTGGTGCGCGACTGGTCATCGCTGAACCGCGGTCGCTGCGCGATCCGCAACCGGTGGGCCAGATGGGTCGCCCGCGTTCTGCCGGTCATCGGCTTGGTGGCATTGGCGGCGGCCGCACACTACGCGAGGGGCAACGCACGGGAATTCCGCGAGGGGTTGCTGATCGTGGTGGCGCTTGCAGCCGCCGCTGTGATCGCCCCCGTGGCGCTGGACCAGCGGGGAGTGTCGGCCCGGGTGTTGGCTTTGCCTCCGTTGGTGTGGCTGGGCGCCATCTCCTACGGGATCTACCTGTGGCATTGGCCAGTCTTCCTGGCGCTCAACGGGGAGCGCACAGGATGGTCCGG
>NZ_DASRBZ010000009.1:0-5127 GCF_035653355.1 Mycobacterium sp.
ATCCACCGACCGGAGGTCGTGTTCGATCTGGTCGCCGAGACATTTGCGCGAGCACTCGAGCACCGCGACCAATACGACGAGGAGAGAGGGCCCGCGGTGGCGTGGCTGCTCGGCATCGCCCGCAACTTGATCGTCGACTCCGCTCGTCGCGGGGAGGTTGAGGCAACCAGCCGCATGCGGCTTGGGATGGCTCGGATTGAACTGGACGACGAGCAGCTGGCAGTGATTGCCGCGCGAGCGAATTCCGAGCTGCACGCGGCCTTGGCTTCGCTGGATGCTGATCAGCGCGAGGCGGTGATCAGACGAGTGGTGCTGGAGGAGAGCTATGCAGCTATTGCTGCCGATTTGCGCTGCTCAAAACAGGTCGCGAGAAAGCGCGTGTCGAGAGGACTAGCGAGGTTGAGGACGACCTTGGAGGAGCAATGAACGACCCATTTGATCTGTTGCGCCAAGAGCTGGTTGACGCCGCCGGCCGCGTGGCGCTCCCGGTGCCGAGCCACCGGCGGCGGTGGCTGCCTCGGCCCCCGCGTCCGGTGTCGATCGTCCTGGCTGCTCTGGTGATCACGGGGTCGGCAGCGGCCGCCGTGTTCTCGCTTACCGGCAGTCGCTCGCAGCCGCTGGCAGGAAAGGTTCCAGGCGCGATTGAGCCCGCGTCGGTAGCCGGGTACCGCTACACCATCACGGTCACGCCCAGTCTCTACACCGGCACCGCCGGCTGGGAATCGTTCATCACGTACTCGACCAACTCCAGCCAGGGCAGCCCGTACCGTGGGGGAGGAGGCGGTGGCGCTTATCCCACCGCGACCAACCCGCTGTTCGGCGGTTCGTGCTTCGACTGTGGCGGTTCCGTCAGCCGCGGCAACACCGTCGGTTGGGTCCTGACCAGTCCCCAAGTGGTGGCGCTCCGCATCGGCGACCGGACGATCCGAACTCTTAGCTCGCCGTCTCTACCGGCTGGCGATCGCGCGGCGGTGTTCTTCATTCCAGCCCGCGGCCCGACCCTGGTTGAGGGATGGCAGCCAGGGAAGCCCGTTCACGGCGAAGCGACGGTGTGGGGATGTCCTTGCCGGCATGGGCGTGCGGTTTCCGTGATCGGGAAGATCCGGTTCGTCGCGATTCTGCCGCTCGACCGCTATGGGCACGCGATCGCTACACGGGTCACCCGGCCGTACGGCTCGACCCCATCGTTCTGGCAGGCCCCCAGCATCCACGCGTCCTCTCATCACAGTCCGACCCACGCGCGTGCCGGCGTTTGCGAGCTAAGGCAACACGGCCTACCCGCGCTTCACGGCGAGTGGGGCGCCACGATCAGCGCAATCTCGCCTGCGAAGGACGCGCTTGGGGAGGTCTTCCTCTCCTGCCTCAACACCGAGTACTACCTGCACGGCTGGCCGCTTCAGGTGGCGGTACTCCTCGATGGCCGCCAGCCGGGCCAGGTTCTTGGGCCGATCCCAGGTGCACGGCCGGTACCCGGCCAGCCGAACATCGTCAACCTCGCTGCCGGGCAACCGCCAGGCTCGCTAACGGCCAAGCGAGTGGGCAACGCATGGCTCGTTGCCGAGGGAGGCTCCGGATTGGCGCAGCGAATCACGGTGCTGAACGCGCTTCAGATCAGCAAGCTCGACCTACATCACCGCACCTCCGAACGCGCTCCCTACTCGATGCCCAGCTGAGCAGGAAGACACGCCGCCGCCAGTGGATTGATCGAAGCTGAGTTCGCGACAAGTTTCGTGACAAAGTTCTGGTGGCTCACGCGCTTCCTCATCGTCGTAGGCGAGTAGCCTCAATGCGATGGCCTTTACGCGCATCACGGTCCGTCCCGACCAGATGGATGGCGTCCCTTGCATCCGCGGTTCGCGACTCCCGGTCGCGACCGTCGTCGGCATGGTCGCCGACGGGACCGCGCATGACGAAATCCTAAAGGCGTACCCCGAGCTCGAGGAAGCCGACATCCGGGAGGCGCTTCGCTACGCCGCCGAGGCCGTCAGGGAGCGCGAGCTGCCGCTCACCGGCTGAGATTCCTGATCGACAATGCGCTCTCGCCAGTTGTGGCGAGGCGGCTGCGTGATGCCGGAAGGCTCGGGCGGTATTCGACCTTTCGTCACATATCGTCGGCTGGTCTCATATATGTCTTAGATGGACGATGAGGCGCTTCTGACGGCGACGGCTGCGGGCGACGCTGATGCGTTCGCTGCCTTTTATAGACGTCACCTAGGGCTGGTGCTCGGGTTTTGCATGCGGGCGACGGGTGATCGCGAGGCGGCGGCGGATCTCGCGGCAGAGGTGTTCGCGGCAGCGCTTAGCGCGTGTGGCAGATATCACGCGGAGTACGACACCGCGGCGCCGTGGCTGATCGGAATTGCGCATAACAAGCTCAAGGAGAGCCAGCGCCGGGCGGTCGTGCAAGACGGCATGCGTCGGCGGCTGCGGATGCGCCCGCTTGAGCTTGGTGAGGACGATTTGGAGCGGGTCGAGTCGTTGGCGTCGACCGCCGAGAGTGCCGTGCTGGCAGCGGTTGAGCAGCTGCCACAGGCAGAGCGTGACGCAGTCCGAGCGCGGATCGTCGAGGAGCGCGCGTACGACGAGCTGGCGATCGAGTTGCGCTGCTCGGAATCGGTGGTCCGGCAGCGGGTGAGCCGCGGCTTGACGCGGATTCGCGCCCAGATGTCAAAGCAGGCTGAGAAGGGAGGGCGGCCATGACCGCCAACTATTTCGACCAGTTGGAGTCAGAGCTTCGCGCTGCGGTACCGCGTGCGACCAAACGGCAACTGCGCTCCGGGTGGACACCCCACCGTCCGCCCGGCGTGGGAGTTGTGATGAGCATAGTCGGTGTGGCGGTTACGGTGGCCGTAGTGATTGTGTTCACCTCGCTTCCGAGTCACCGGCAGACACCGTCGCACCTGCCAGCGTTGCGGCACCCGCTCCCAAGCCCGCGGACAGCCCAGCTTCCACTCGGCAGCGTCCCGACGTTGCGGCAGCTACTCGACAACTTCAGGGTTCTGGGTGGTGGTGGAGGCGGCGGCCCATTCGCGCCAGGGCAGAAGAACTTCACCGTCGTGGCGAGGGACTTTCCGGGCGGCTATCAAGTGTACGTGTCAGTCCGTCGGTTCGGCGGGACAGGTCAGCTCAACTCAGCGACCAATTACGCAATGACCTTCGGCATCGTCGACTCACACGGCAACAGCGCCGTCGAACCGTTTGGGAGCGACACCAGCTACAGCGTCTTTCCGCTCCCGTGGGGCGGTGTGCGCGCGGTGCTCAGCGCCCGCCCTGGCCAGAAGGTGCTGTGGGCGAGCCTCGTTCCGGATGGCGTTGCCACCGTTACCTGGCAGTTCGGCTGCCGCCCAGCGCCGCACGTCAACCCGAAAGTCTGCGCAGGCATCCGCGCACGGACTGTCACGCTGCCAGTCATCAACAACGTCGCCGCGAGCGAGATCGCTGACATCGGCCGAGCCGGCGGACCGACAGTCATCTGGCGGGCATCCAACGGGACCGTCGTGGGTCCGTCCTTCGGCGGTTACGGCAACTTCGCGGCGCCACCTTTCGTCAAGGGCGAGCGAGAGGGACGTGAGCTTGCGGTCCTGCGTGCGAGCGGGATCGGCAGCGCGCGGATCGGGGAACCCTCGTCGGGCGTGATCCGGATCATCGAGCGCCTGCTCGGGGCGCCAGCGCAGGTGAATGTACGAACCGGAGCCTGCGGGATCGACCACGAAACAGTCTGGGCGAGCCCGACCGTGGCAAACCTGTTGACGATCTTCGAACGCGCCGGGCGGTTCGTCGGCTACCGGTACGGCGCGCCAGTCGGCGAGATCGGCTTATTACGGGGACCCGGCGCGGTCCTCACGACCGGGAACGGCCTAACGCTCGACGACACCGTTGCGGTCGGCAGACGGCTCTACGCCAGTGGATTCACCACGAGCGCAGGCAACGGAAACGCCTGGCGCGTGGACAGCAACGGCGGATTGCTCAGCGGCAGCGTGCTGCCGACGACTTACCCAGAACGCGGGATAACGCCTGGCGACCGGATAGCGAACATCGCTGCCGGCGGGACCGGTTGCGCGGCCAGCACCGGCTGACTCAACTCGGCCGGAGCCCAAGCAGGCGGGTAGCCCCGCGCCCACTCCATACGTCCGGCCGTCGCCTCGATCGAGGTCGGGCAGCCCGACCCTCAAAGCTACTTGGTTGAGCTGTTGCCGCCGCCGCCCCGAGTCTCTCCGATCATCGGGCTCGGACGGATCGGCTGTGGCTGCGGAGGAGGTGACGGCTTGTCGGCCATAGCTGCATTCTAAGACTGGTTGACGAGAGCGATGATCCAGACAATGACTTCGGCCACGAGCAGAATCGCGCCGAGGCGGAAGGCCCCGGTTACCCAACGGAGCTGTCGTCGGTTGAGGTCCGCGCTACGCCCCATGTGAAGCGCCAAGAGAACGATCGAGGACGAGAACTCGCCTCGGCGGGGCTGCTCGTTTTGCAGCCGTCAGTAGTGCCTTCCGCAACGGGTCTACGCGCGGGCGGCGATGTACGCCCACTTGTACCTGAGCTTGGACGCTTTGAAGCAGAGCTGGAAGGTGTCGCTCCTGTTCCACGGATTCCCCGTGTCGGGAAAGCGGCGGGGGTAGTAGATACAGCGCATCCGTTTCGGCTCTTCATTGATGAAGCCGTACGGGACGACCTTCTGGCGACTTTCCGGTAACCCAAACTGCGCCGTGACTTGCGCCTTTGACTCGCCTAGGTGCAATGCCGCGAACTGGGTGAGGGTCATCTGACCGCGGCGTATCTGGTGAGAGCCGACAGAGCCACAGCCACAAATCGAGCTTGTCGCGAGCATGACCGTAGCAGCCGTGGCCCAGCGGGAAAGGCCGCGTAGGAGCCGCATGTCTCTTGTACGAGTGGCGCGCCGCAGCAGGTCCGCTGACCCGGCAGCGACCGATGTCGGACTGACCGAGCAGCGGCGCTCATGCCGGCCCTGACCGTAAGTGGTAGGTACGGAAACGCTCGATTCCGATCCAGAAGAAGACGGTCGCCGGGTTTGCCTACACCTCTGCCGACCTTCCGCGTGGATCATGCGGAAAGCCAGACCCTGCGGCGGCGTTCCATACGTCGAACTACTGGCGCGGTTCCTCGTCG
>NZ_DASRBZ010000010.1:0-9967 GCF_035653355.1 Mycobacterium sp.
TCACCACCGGCGGGAACTCCGTCATGTCGACGCCATGGGTGCGCATGGCCTGCGTCAGTGCGGCGGCCTCCATGTCCCCGTACCGTTCGGCATAGTCCGCGATCTCACTGCGAATTGCCTTGCGGTGGTTGCCCAAAGCCATGAATTCGAGCATCAGTTGGGCGCCCTGCGTGCTGTTGAGCCGCCACAGCTCATGCAGCGGCTTGTCGCCGCTCAATGCCTCGCGCTGACGGTGCAGAGTTGTCTCCGCGCCGGCCCGCAGGACGGCCACGAACAGGTCGTCCATGCTGGGAAAGTAATAGTGCACCAACGCCGGTCGGACACCGGCCTTGGCAGCCACCCGGCGCGACGTCGCGGCGGCGTAGCCCTCTTCGATCATGAGCTGGGCCGTCGCTCGAATCAGCGCGCGCGGGGTCTCCGAATCTCGAGCGCCAACCCTTGACCGACGGACAGATGAGCTGCTAGACATGTGGTCAGCCTAGTAATTGGGCGATCGCCCAAACAAGAGGGAGTCGCGATGACGGGCCGAGTTGCAGACAAGGTGGCGTTTGTCACCGGCGTCACGCTGCCTGTGGACGCCGGCAGCTGCCTGAAGTGACACGCACCCAAAGGATCTCGAAGCCATGACTATCGCCAACGAAACCGAGGTCTACTACGACCCTTATGACGTCAACATCGTCAACAACCCCTACCCCGTCTATGCGCGGCTGCGCGAAGAGGCGCCGATCTACTACAACGAGCGCTACGACTTCTGGGCGCTTTCTCGGCACGCCGACGTGGACAAGGCGTTGGCGAACTGGGAGACGTTCTCCAACAGCCGCGGCGACATCCTCGAACTCATCCAATCCGATTTCGACATGCCGCCCGGCGTCATGATGTTTCAAGACCCGCCGATGCACACCATGCTGCGCGGCCTGATGTCGCGGGTTTTCACACCGCGCCGAATGGCCGGGATCGAAGACCAAATCCGACGGTTCTGTGTACGCTGCCTCGATCCTCACGTCGGGTCGGACGGGTTCGACATCATTGCCGAGCTGGCCTCGATGATGCCGATGCGGGTGATCGGGATGCTGCTGGGCATACCGGAAGACGACCAGATCAGCGTCCGCGACGCCAACGACGCCAACCTGCGAACCCGGCCCGGCACACCGATGAAGGTGGCCGATCCCGACGCGATCGCGGACGGTCGGATCTACGCCGACTACATCGACTGGCGGGCCAAGAATCCCTCCGACGATCTGATGACCGCGCTGCTCAACGTCGAGTTCGAGGACGAACACGGCGTGAGGCGCAAACTGACCCGCGACGAGGTACTGCGCTACACGCAGGTCGTCGCCGGCGCGGGCAACGAGACGACCGGCCGGCTTATCGGCTGGCTGGCCAAGGTGTTCGCCGAACATCCAGACCAGCGCCGCGACGTGTTCGAGGACCGGTCATTGCTGACGCGCGCCGTGGACGAGACTTTGCGGTTCGAGCCGACGGGCCCGCACGTCGCCCGTTGGGTAGCAAAAGATTTCGAGTGCTACGGCACCACGGTGCCCGCGGGCAGCGCGATGCTGCTGCTGTTCGGTGCGGCCAACCGCGACACCCGCCGGTTCAGCGACCCCGACACGTTCAATATCCACCGCAACGAGGGCTCCCACTTGACCTTCGGCAAGGGTCTGCACTACTGCCTTGGCGCCAACCTGGCCCGCCTGGAAGGCCGCGTCGCGCTCGACGAATTGCTCAACCGCTGGCCGGAATGGGACATCGACTACCAGACCGCCAAGCTCGCGCCGACCTCGACCGTCCGCGGTTGGGAACGGCTGCGCATCGTATTGCCGTAAGGCTCTCAGGCGGCGACGGCGCTCAACTGCTGGCGAGTCTCGTCGTCGAGTTCGATGTCGGCGACGGCCATGTTCTCCTCCAAATGTTGCACCGAGGACGTACCCGGGATCAGCAGCACGTTGGGTGCCACATTCAACGTCCACGCCAGCGCAATCTGCGCCGGGGTATACCCGAGCCGCTCGGCGGCCTGTTTCACCAACTCGTGACCAAGCACTCGATTCGGCTGCACGAACGCAGATCCCAGTGGGAAGAATGGCACGAAAGCGATACCGCGGGCCGCGCACTCGTCCAGCACCGCAGACGAGGATCGGTCGACGAGGTTGAAAGCGTTTTGCACACATACGATGTCGGTGCGCTCCAGGGCGTGCAACAGGTGCTCGCGGCTAATCTCACTCAAACCAATGCCGTCGACCAATCCCTCGTCGCGGGCGGCGATCATGGCCGAAAGCTGGTCGTCGAAGCGACGATCCGGCCTGTCGCTGTCCATCAGTCGCAGGTTGACTGCCGCCAGCCGGTCCACGCCCAGCGTGCTGAGGTTGGCCTCGATGTCCTTGCGCAGATCGGCGGGATTGTCGACCGGTAGCCAGGCGCCGGTTTCGTCGCGGCGAGCACCGACCTTGCTTACCAACGCCAGATTCTGCGGATACGGATGTAGCGCCTCGCGAATCAGTTCGTTCGCGACATTCGGACCGTAGAACTGAGCGGTGTCGATGTGGTTGACACCGAGTTTGACCGCGCGCCGCAACACCGCCAGCGCCTGGTCATGGTCTCGCGGCGGCCCGAACACGCCCGGGCCGGGCAGTTGCATCGCGCCGAAGCCGATGCGGGCGACGGAAAACCGACCAAGCGGAAAAGAATCCATCTCTGCACCCTATATCAACCTTGCTGATATATGCCAACTTTCGTGGCATAACTAGCGGTGGTGCACTTCACCTAGATTCCGGACGAAGCTAGCGTCGAACCATGGACACCTTTCAGGCGCTAATCGCACGCCAAGACGGAGATCAGGTAACCACCGCTGTCGAGACACTTAGCGCAGCGGACCTGCCGCCCGGCGACGTGACCATCCGCGTCCTGTATTCCAGCGTCAACTACAAGGACGCATTGGCGCTGACACCCGGCGGCGGCGTGGTGCGGGACTACCCCGTCGTCCCCGGGATCGACCTCACCGGCGAAGTCGTCGACTCGCAATCACCCGAATTCGAGCCGGGCGATGCTGTTCTTGCCCATGGCTACCAGATCGGCACCGGCCACCACGGCGGCTACGCCGAATACGCCCGGCTGCCGGCCGACCAGGTGGTGGCGCTGGGCGCGCTGACCCCATACGACGGCGCCGCCATCGGCACGGCCGGGTTCACCGCCGCGATGAGCGTGCAAGCACTCCTGGATTGGGGCATCGCGACCGACGCAGGGCCGGTGGTGGTGACCGGCGCGTCCGGCGGAGTGGGGTCGATCAGCGTGGATCTGCTCGCGGCCGCCAGCTATCACGTGGTGGCGTCGACGGGTAAGGCCCAGGCGGCTGAGCGGCTGAAAGAGCTTGGCGCAGCAGACGTTATCGGCCGACTACCAGACCCGGGCGCCAAGCCGCGACCGCTGGCCAAGGCCCGCTGGGCGGCCGGTGTGGACTGTGTCGGCGGCGCGACGTTAGCGGACGTGTTGAGCGCGGTGAACTACCGCGGCGCGGTGGCCTGTAGTGGGCTGACCGGCGGCGCGGCGCTGCACACCACGGTGATGCCGTTCATCCTGCGCGGGATCGCGCTGCTCGGCATTGACTCGGTGCAGCTGCCGATCGGGCCACGGCGAGAACTGTGGGCGCGTCTCGGCGATTCGCTGCGCCCGCGCCATCTCACGGCGATTACCACCGACGTCGACGTCAAAGACGTCGTCGGCGTGCTCGACCAGGTACGCGCGGGCAAATTCTCGGGTCGCGCGGTGGTGCGCGTCGCCGGCGGCTTCTAGGGCGAGCAGCCGCAAAAGCCCGTCTGCCGGCCGTGTCGGGTACCTAGGCGTCTTCTCGCCCTTGTGCCGCACCAAAAGAGAAAGTAACGTCACTTTCACTTCTAGCTGCTCAGCGGGGAGCCGCCCATGGAATCGTTCGTCCACTTGCGCAGAGGCCGCACCCCGCGCCGCCTGCACGCCGACCTCGACGGACTCAAGGACGACGAGCTCGGCCGCGGCGGATTCACCGGCCGGACCGCCAACCTGTACCGTCGCCACGACCCCACCACCTACCGGTCCGTCGGCCCGTTGCGCCCAATCGACGTGCTGACCGGCCAGCTCACACCCAGCGACGCCACCGACGCCGACGGCGGCCCACTACTGATGTTTTCCAACGCCGACTGCCGCATCTCGTTGTCACGCCGCAGCGAGCCGATGCCGTTCTACATCCGCCACGTCGACGGCGACCTGCTGTGTTTCGTGCACACCGGCGCGGGGCTGCTGGAAACTGAGTTCGGCCCGCTGCGCTACCGCGAAGGCGACTGGGTGTATGTGCCCAAGGCGTGCACGTGGCGTCAGATGCCGGATGCCGAGACCACGCTGCTGATGATTGAGGCAACCGACGAGTTCCGCGTCCCGCCGCCCGGCACGCTGGGGCGGCACTTCCCGTTCGACCCGTCGCAAGCCACGATCCCTGAGCCGGCACCGTCACAGGACGATGGCCGCGATGAGTACGAGGTCCGGCTCGTCCACGAAGGCGGACCGACAACCTTGCTCTACCAACATAATCCGCTCGATGTCGAGGGCTGGCGCGGCGACAACTTCCCGTTCACTTTCAACATCGCCGACTACAACGTCGTCACCTCTGACAGCGTGCACCTGCCGCCAACAGTGCACCTGTTCATGCAGGCCACCGGTGTCTATGTGATGAACTTTCTACCCAGGCCGGCTGAAAGCGTGCCGGGCACCGAGCGCACGCCGTGGTATCACCGCAACGTCGACTACGACGAGATCGCCTTCTTCCACGGCGGCTCCCTCTACGGCATCCCGATGCCGCCGGGGCTGATTTCTCATGCGCCGCAAGGCGTTCACCACGGCGCACCGGAGAAAGCGCGAGAACGGGCGCGGCGCAAGTTCGGCGAATACTCACGCGTCGACTGGCAGGTCATCGCCGTCGACACCCGCAGAAGACTGACCCCGTCAGCCGAGGTGCTGGCCCACGACCTCGGACAGCATTCATGACCAAATACGAATACGACCGCATTCCCTATCTCGTTGCGTTCCAGAACAACTCGGGCGTCAGAGACGTCTACGGTGGGCTGGCTGAGATCACAGTGCTGGAGAGCTACCTGCTCAAGCCGAAGGACAAGCCGTCAGACACCGTCATTGTGTTTATGCACCCGATCGGCGGCGGCGCCTACCTGCCGATGATCAACGCATTGGGCCGGGCCGGACACCATGTCATCTACTGTAACAGCCGCTTCCGCGGCACCGACTCGGCGCTGCTCATGGAAAAAGTGGTCGAGGACCTCGGCGAGTGCATCAAGGACGCCAAGAAACGGCTCGGCTACCAGAAGGTGGTGCTGGCCGGCTGGAGCGGCGGCGGCTCGCTCTCGCTGTTTTATCAACAGCAGGCGCAGCACCCCACGGTGGCATCCAGCCCGTCCGGCAACGGGCCCGACCTCACCCAGTTGGACTTGCCCGCGGCCGACGCCGTCATGCTGCTGGCCGCCCACATCAGCCGCCACGGCACGCTGACCGAATGGCTTGACGCATCCATCCTCGACGAATCCGACCCCGCCAACCGCGATCCCGAGCTGGACCTCTACAACCTGGATAACCCGAACCAGCCGCCGTACAGCGACGAATTCCTGTCCCGCTACCGGCGAGCCCAGATCGAGCGCAACCGCCGCATCACCGCGTGGGTCAAAGACAAGCTGTCAGAGCTGAAGGCCGCGGGGCGCCCGGACGACGAATTCTGTTTTGTCGTGCATGGCACCATGGCCGACCCGCGCTGGCTGGATCCGAGTGTCGATCCCAACGAACGCACCCCGGGAACCTGTTATCTGGGCGATCCTCGAGTGGTGAACATGAGCCCGATCGGCCTGGCCCGCTTTTGCACCCTGCGCAGCTGGCTTTCACAGTGGAGCTACGACGACGCCCGTGCCGACGGCATCGAATGCGGCCATGACATCGACGTGCCCACGCTGGTGATCGGCAATCTCGCCGACGACGCGTGCACACCCAGCCACACCCGCCGGCTCTTCGATGCGATCGGCCATCCGGACAAGGAGATGCACGAAATATCCGGCGCGACACACTATTACGCTGGTCCACACCAGCGCGATAAGCTGCGCCAGGGGGTCGACATCATCGGCGAGTGGCTGGTTCGCCACGACTTCGCGAGGACAGAATGACCTCCGTCCGCGCCGACGCAGAGCGGAGCAATGAGTGAGGAGCGGAGGATGACCGCGACCGGCGCGCTGGACGGCATCCGGGTCCTCGAACTCGGCACGTTGATCGCGGGACCGTTCGCCGGCCGGCTACTCGGCGACATGGGCGCCGAGGTCATCAAGGTAGAACCACCCGGGGCGCCCGACCCCCTGCGCACCTGGGGGCAGGCCGAACTCGACGGGCACCACTTCTTCTGGACAGTGCATGCCCGCAACAAGAAAGCCGTCACACTCGACCTGCGCAAAGCCCGCGGACGTGAGCTGTTTCTCGAGCTGGTCGAGAAATCCGACATCGTGGTGGAGAACTTTCGGCCCGGGACTCTGGAGAATTGGAACCTCGGTTATGAGGTGCTGTCCCAACGTAATCCTGGTGTCATCCTGGTGCGGGTATCCGGCTATGGGCAGACCGGCCCGGAGGCCCACAAGGCCGGCTACGCCTCGGTGGCCGAGGCGGCCAGCGGGCTACGTCACCTCAACGGATTTCCCGGTGGACCGCCGCCGCGGCTGGCGCTGTCCCTGGGCGACAGCCTGGCCGGGATGTTCGGCGCTCAGGGCGCGCTGGCCGCGCTGTACCGCCGCAGCGTCACCGGACGCGGTCAAGTTGTCGACGTGGCCCTGACCGAATCCTGTTTGGCCATCCAGGAATCCACCATCCCGGACTACGACGTCGGTGGGGTGGTGCGCGGGCCGTCGGGCACCCGGCTGGAGGGCATTGCGCCGTCCAACATCTACCGCAGCGCCGACGGTACGTGGGTGGTCATCGCGGCCAACCAGGACACCGTGTTCGTCCGGCTGTGCCAGGCCATGGGGCGGCCCGAGCTGGCCAGCGACGACCGGTTCGCCACCCACGGCGCGCGCGGCCGAAACCAGGACGAACTCGACAAGATCATCGGCGACTGGGCGGCCGAACGGCAGCCTGGCAAGATCATCGAGACACTAAGCGCAGCAGGCGTAATCGCCGGCCCGATCAACACCGTCGCCGAGGTGGTCGAGGATGCTCAGCTGTGGGCTCGCGGCATGATCGCCGAGCACTGGGATGAACGGGTCGAGAGGTCCATTTTGGGTCCCGGGATCGTGCCGGTGCTCTCCGAATCTCCGGGCAGTATCCGCAACGCCGGCCCGGCCCGACCGGGACAACACAACGACGAGGTCTACCGCGGTCTCCTCGGCAAGACCGCTGAGGAACTCGACCGGCTGCACAGTGAGGGGGTGCTATGAACCCACGTGTCACTATCCGGGAAGTCGCGTTGCGGGACGGTCTGCAGATCGAGGCACCAGTCCCGTTGTCCGCCAAGCTTCAACTGCTGGATGCGATCGCTGCAACCGGGGTGCGCGAGGTCGAGGCATGCGCGTTTGTTTCTCCGACGAAGGTGCCATCGATGGCCGACGCCGCGGAGCTGGCCGCCGAGCTGCACCGCTTTCCCGGCATCGAGTTCTCCGCTTTGGTGGCAAGTCCCAACGGCGCCAAGCGCGCTATGGCCGCCGGATTGCGGGCCATCGAATACGTCGTGGCGGCCTCGGATGCGTTCAGCCACGCCAATGTCGGGCGGAGCAGCGCCGAGGCCACCGCACAGATCGGTGAGATCGTCACGATCGCGCACGATGCCGGCGCCACTGTCGAAGCCATCATCGCCACTGCGTGGGACTGCCCGTTCGACGGGCCCACTTTGCCGCAGCGCGTGCTCGACATCGCCACAGCCGCCTGCGAGCAGGGCGTCGACCGGATCTCGATCGCCGACACCATCGGCACCACTACGCCGGGCCGGGTCAGCTCGCTGATAGCCGCGCTACGTCCGCGCATCGGGACCACCCCGCTGGGCGCGCATTTCCACAACACTCGCGGCGCCGGATTGGCCTGCGCGTATGCGGCGGTCGCAGCGGGTGTCACCCGATTCGACTCCTCGGTCGGCGGCCTGGGCGGCTGCCCATTCGCGCCAGGCGCCACGGGCAATATCGCCACCGAAGACTTGGTCTACCTGTTCACCGACAGCGGTATCGAGGTCGATGTCGACCTGCACGCCGCTATCGCTGCCGCCGACGTTGCCAGATCGGTTGTCGGCCATGACCTCCCCGGCGCACTGCTACACGCCGGGGACCGGAAGCGACAGTGATGGCCACCGAGGCGCTGAGTTCCAAAGGTCGCCAAACGCGCCAGGCGATCGAGCATGCGGCGCGAAAGCTATTCGCAGAAGGCGGGTTCCACGGAACAACGCTCGCTGACATCACCTCGGCGGCCGGAAAGTCCCCGGCGGTGTTCTACCGCTACTTCACCGACAAACAGGACCTGCTGGCTGCGCTGGCTGAATCCTTTCTACACGACGTCTTGACGCCCGCACGGCTCTCGGTACGCCTGCCCGAATCCCCGGACGACAACGACTTTTTCACGTCCGTGGTAACCGGCTACTGGAACATGTTCAAACAGAACATCGGCATCATGGTGGCGGTCGCTCAATTGGGCGCCACCCAGGAACGGTTCGCCGCGTTGCAGAACGAGTTCCGTCGCTTCGGCATGGACATCGTCGCGGCATCTGTGCGACGAGCACAACAACACGGCTACGGCAGCGAACTTCATCCCGACCACACCGCCGCCGCCATCGCGCTGTTGTTCGAGAACTTCACCGCCGTCGTCGTGGGCCCCTCGGCGCTGGGCCTGCGAATCAGCGACGAAGAGGCTATCGCCACGCTGTCGACCATCTGGAAGAAGACGCTCTACGGCACCTGAGGAGGCCAGAAGTGGATTTCACCCTGCCCGAACATCTTCCGCGGCTACTCGCCGACATCGACACCTTCATCGAAGCCGAGATCACTCCTCTGCAGGCCGAGCACATGCAGTACTTCGACCACCGCCGCGAATTCGCCCGCACCGACCTCGACAACGGCGGCATACCGCGTCGAGAGTGGGAAGACCTGCTCGACGAGATGCGCCGGCGCGCCGACAATGCTGGCTGGCTGCGCTACGGATTGCCGTCCTCGCTGGGCGGACAAGACGGCACCAACCTCGACATGGCGGTCATCCGGGAACACCTGGCCCACAAGGGAATCGGCTTGCACAACGACCTGCAGAACGAATCATCGATTGTCGGCAACTTTCCGCAGGTGATCATGATGGAGCGGTTCGGCACCGAAGCGCAACGCCGTGAATGGTCGGAGGCGCTGATCACCGGGCAACGCTCGATGGCATTCGGGCTTACCGAGCCGCAGCACGGATCCGACGCCACCTGGCTGGAAACCCAGGCCGAGCGGGACGGCGATGCTTGGGTGATCAACGGCGCCAAACGCTGGAACACCGGCGTGCACCGTGCGACACACGACCTGATCTTCGCCCGTACCTCCGGTGAGCGCGGGCAGGCGACGGGCATCACCGCGTTCCTGGTGCCCACCGACGCGCCGGGTTTCACGGTGCCGTTCTACTGGTGGACGTTCAACATGCCCAGCGATCACGGCGAAGTCGAACTCAAAGATGTGCGAGTGCCCGCCGACGCAGTGCTCGGCGAGGTCGACCGCGGCTTGGAGGTAGCGCAGACGTTCTTGCACGAGAATCGGATTCGACAGGCGGCGAGTAGCCTCGGCGCGGCGCAATACTGCATCGACCGCGCCGCCGACTACGCCGGCACTCGAGTAGTGTTCGGCAAGCCGTTGTCGGTCCATCAGGCCGTGCAGTGGCCGCTTGCCGAACTACACACCGAAGCTCAGATGGTGCGGCTGCTGGTGTACTACGCGGCCTGGCATTTAGATCGCAACCACCACCT
>NZ_DASRBZ010000011.1:0-6733 GCF_035653355.1 Mycobacterium sp.
GCAGACCGGCCACGGTGGTCAACGCCGTGCCGCTATAGGCCAGGCAGTAGAACTGAACCTGCTCCGGCGTGTGAGTCAGCGCGGCCGCGCAAATGAGGGTCTGCAACGCGGTCGTCTTGCCCGAACCGCCGGCACCCAAGATCAGCACGTTCGCGCCGGCCCCGGAGGTGTCGACCGTCCACGGGGGCTGGTCGTGCTTGTAGGGGCGGTCGATGATGCCGATCGGGAACACCAGGTTCTTGGCGGTGCCGTAGTCCTGCTGCCACGGTCGGCCCAGGAAGCGGTTCACCAGTTCGTCGATCGGCAGCGGCACATCCAGCGGCGGCTGCCACAGCCGGTAAGGCTCGAAGTCGATCTGGCGCAATTGGTCGATGATCACCGTGCCGACTTTGGGCGTCCGCAGCGCCTCTTCTTCTTCCTCGCCCTCGCCGTCACGGTGGCCGTTGAGCACCTCACCGTCGACGACCTCGGGAAGCGCGCTTTGGCCGTTCGGCCCGCCGACACTGACCTCGATGGGAGTGAATGCGGTGGTGAACAGCTGCGGGCGGATGTAGTCGATCGCGTGCGTCAGCGGCGCCTGCTCCTCGCCGTCGAGCGACAAGCCGCGGCGGTAATCGCGCCAGAGGTATTCGGCCTGGAACCGGATGATCTCGTCGCCGCTCTTGCGGAAGTATCCCAGACCGGCCTGGGCCGGCAGGTTTACCGCGTTGGGCACACCGGCCGCCTGTGCGGCGCCCGCGGTCTGCGCTTTCAGCACCAGCCGATAACCCATGTTCTCCATGAGCTTTTCTGCCCGGCTCTCGATGGTCTGCGACGCCATCATCAGGTGGACCCAGTAGGCGCGGCCCTGGCGGCCGATCGAGTCGAGAACGTCGACCGCGGTCGGCATGATGCGGAACCATTCGTAGAACTCGTCGATGACCACCACGAGCATCGGCAGCGGTGGCATGTCCTGTCCGCGGGCCTGCATCCTGGCCCGCAGCTCGTTGTATTCCTTGGCGCCGTCGACACCGGCGGAAAAGCAGATCTCCTTGCGGCGGGCGATCTCGCCCCACATCGCCTCGAGGAAGCGCTCCATCAGCGCCTGGTCGTCTTCCAGGTCGGTGATGATCCGGGAGACGTGCGGCACCCCGTCGAACGGCTTGACCGCCGACCCACCTTTAAGGTCGGCCAGCACGAACTGCAGCTCTTCGGGCGGATGGGCCAGCAGCAGCGACTCGATCACCGTGCGCACCAGCGACGACTTACCTGAGCCGGTGGTTCCCGACATCACGCCGTGGGGGCCGTCGCCGCCCTCGTCGAGCGACTTCATGTCCAAGAACAGCAGCTCGCCGTTGTCGGCGCGATTGCCGAACGGTATCCGCAATCGTGATCGGCTGAGCATGTCGCGACGACCGCTCCACAGCGAGTTGAAGTCGATGTCGCCGGCGTCGTCAATTCCGTAGTAGGACAGGATGTCTCGGGCGCCCAGCTGCACAACCCGCTGACCGATCTCCTCGTAGGCTTCCGCCAGTCGCCAGTGCGCCATCTGTTGCGCGAACTGTTCGGCGTCGGCTTCGGTCAAGCAGTCGGCGAGCGCGAAGAACCATGCGTTGTCGTCGATCACCATCCAGGTGTCGCGGTCGCGGGGCAGCGTCTCGATCACGCCGGCCTTATCGGTGAACCGCAACACCCGCTGCGGCACGGTCGTCCACAGCGGCGAGCCGGTGAGGTCGAAGAACGTCACACCATCGACGCCGTCGGAGCTGATCACGTACTCCCACTGCGGGTCTTCGATGTCAGCGATGATCACGTGGTGCGGTGTGGGCGTCTCCGCCGACGAGCTGGCGTGCCGGGGAGTGAAAGAGCCACGGCCAGCGAACAACTCGGCTTGTTCGGCGGCGAACTCGCGCACCGACGTGTACACCATCCGCGCGTTGCCGGCGGCGTCGCGGCGCCGCGGATCGCCGAAGTGTGGAATCCACTTCACCCAGTCCCAACGGTCGGGATCTGAGGTGACAACAATCATCTGGACGTGGTCCGGTCCGTGTGAGAACGCCAGCTGGCAGATGATCGCCCGCGCCAGTCCGAGCACCTGCTCGCGGTCGCCGACCAGTGAGTACCAGGGCTCGACGAGCAGCGACACCATCTTGGGCAGGTTGTAGACGACGCTTTGGTAGCGGCCGAATTCCTGCAGCGCCTTGCCGGTCACCGGCTCCAGCTCGATGTCGGTCGGCATGTTCTGGGGTTCACCCCAGGTCACCTCGGGCCGCGTCATACCGACCCCGACGCGCACGACCCCGAAGTTGAGGTCTTTGCCGTCGGGCTGGCGCTCCCACATCCGGGGCGAGCCCACCGCTGCCGCCAGCGTCGTCGGCGCCGGGTGGAACCAGCGGTAGTTGGCGTCCATGCTGTCGGCCGACTCCTGGGCGGTCTCCCGCAGCATGTCGAGCATCAGCATGAACTGGGCGCGCATCGCGTCGAGCTTGGGTCGGCTCATCTGCTGTTGCCCGCCGAAGCGGCCACCGAACATCATCATCGCGACGCCACCGATCATGAAGATCGGGAAGATGGCGCCGGCCCCCAGGAACAGCCGTGAGCCGCTGGCCACCGTCATCCCGACCATGCCGACCAGCAGGCCGACGACCAGGACGCCCACCACCACCAGCCACCATGGTTTGCCTTCCGGTGGCGGAACGCTCAACGGTGTCGGCAGGACGATGTTCTCCGGCTTCACCACCGGCGCGCGCTCGGGCGTCGGTCGTGCGAATCCTTGTTTCACTTCGGTACCGCCAATTCAGCAGGGTTCGTGTCGGTCGGGAGGGTGTCGTGGCGCACCAGCGCGTCCTGGCGCGAGAGCATCGGACCGGGAGCCAGGAGGCGCAGTGCCACCCACGGGGCCGGGCTCGGGCTGGACGTCAATCCCAGCGCGGTGCGGGCTTCGCGCGAATTGTCGACGCCGTAGCGCACCCCGGATTTCGACAACAACCATAGCGATTCCGCTGTGGATGCCGCCGGGTCGTTCCCGGTGACCACGACGAAGTTGGCGTAGTTCGGGCCGTAATAGACGCGGTCGGCTTCGCGGCCGGAGTTGTCGGCCTTCACCAGCGAGACCACCTTGTTGGTGTCTCCGGTGGGGACCGGGACCGTCGGCCCGGAAACCACCTGAACGCGGGCGCGTTCTTCGCCTGCAGTCTTTTCCCACCACCAGCAGGTCGCCGGGTTCTCCTTCATGTTCGCCACGTTCAGCGGGCTGTCCGGGTAGGCGGACAGGTCCAGCCCATGGACCACCGGCATTTTCGCCAGTGTCGCCGGCGCGACGACTACCGGCGTGCTACCTGAGGGGGTGCCAGCGTTCTGCAGAATCTGGGCCACGATCGGTGAAATGGTCTGCACGCCGTCCGGCAACACCACCGAATATTGTTGGGGCCCACTGATTTGCGGTGTGACGAGCACAGCGCCCACAGGCGCCGGGGCGCCGGGGAAGTCTGCCTTGCTGCCGGTTTCCGGCACCTTCGGCACCACCAGCTCCGGGCCTACCGGCAGCGCGTCGTAGAGCGCCCGGCTCATCGGGCTGGCCTGCTTGACCTGTTCGGGCGTCAATCCCAACGGCAACAACACCGCGCGGTTGGTTGCGTCGATGCGTGACCGGCGCCCCTGCCGGATCACCCACGTGTCGTTGCCGTAGCGCAAGACCACCGCGTCCGAGCCGCTGAGCACGTGCCGGCGACCCGACAGGTCCGGGGTGCCGTCGATCACCGTCACCGTGACGGAGGCCGGCGCACCCACCCCTTGCGCCGCCGTCACCGAGTCGCACACCAGCCACGACGACGACGTCGGACTGGTCGCGGAGATATCCGACGGCGCGCCTGGAATGCCCACCAGCGGCCCGTGCGGCTGTTCCGCGATCTGGCCTGACCGCACTTTGTGCGGGTTTTCGGCTCGCCCCGCAATTAGCCGGGCCGACGCCAAGTTCAACGCTGGATACAAGGTGTCGCCCACCCGCACATAGAGCGCCCCCGAGTCGCGGTCGGCGATAATCGGCGACTCCCCCATCTGGCCGGACGGGTTGATGAACGACCACAGCAGCGCGCCGAGGCAAATCACCGCCGCCCCAGTCACAGAGGCCACCACCGCCAGGATCTGACGGCGGCCGGGTTCGACCTCCATGCGCACCCGCCACCGCGTCAACGCCTGCGCGGTACGACGGGCCAGGAACTGATAACCGGTGACCTGGGTGCGGGTTGACAATCCCAGGCCGTAGCCCGACCTGTGCTGCCCGCGTTCTGAATTAGATGGCACTTTGGGTCGCAATCCCCGTCCGAAGGAATGCCCCGGCACCTGCCGCGGCGTGATTTACATCGATAACCGTAAGGCACCCCCACCGACCTCGCCACGCGACGACGGTTCTGTCGGAGGCGTCTCTCGCCGAGCTCACCGTGGCATACACCACCGTGCTGTCAGTAGTCATGTCCCCCGCTGAATTGGTCGCGCCTTCACTGGGCATGCTAGCCGCGGATAGCAAAGTTGGCTCGGCGAACCGCGCTCAGCACTCACCGCCCAGCCAGCCCGCCTGTTTCGGTGACGCAGACATGACCTTCGGGTGTCCGCCAGGCAAACGCCGCACGCCGACTTGGCCGGCTTCGTTTCGGCCCATTGCACGGCCCCGGCCGGCAGCCAAGCAAGATGGGCTCATGACTGAGCCCGCGCCCTCGTTGGTCGAACTCGCCGAAAAGTTCGGCATCGCTACCGAGTACGAGGATTGGGCCGGTCGCAACCTCGCCATTCCGGAAAGCACGTTGGTGGCCGTGCTCGGGGCCTTCGGCGTCGCGGCCGCCACCGACGAGGAACGCACGGCGGCGCTGAATTTTCACGAGCGTTCGTATTGGTCACGTCCGCTGCCGGCGACGATCGTCGCGCGCGCCGGCGCCCAAACTCGGTTTTGGGCCCATGTCACCCACGGCGATCCCGCCGAGGTGTGGGTACAGCTGGAGGACGGCACCGTGCGCCGCGGTCTGCGCCAGGTCGACAACTTCACCGCACCGTTCGACATCGACGGCCGCACGATTGGCGAAGCCAGCTTTGTGCTGCCCACTGATCTGCCGCTCGGCTACCACCGGCTGCATCTGCGTTCCGGCGGGCTCGATGCCGACACCGCGCTGATCGTGACCCCCGACTGGCTGGGAATCCCCGAGCGGCTCGGCACCCGCCGCACCTGGGGGCTAGCCACTCAGCTCTATAGCGTGCGGTCCCAACGATCCTGGGGCGTCGGCGATCTCAGTGATCTGACCGACCTCGCAGTGTGGTCGGCGTCGAAGCACGGTGCGGGGTATGTGCTCGTCAACCCACTGCATGCGGCCACGCCGACCAAGCCGATGGAACCCTCGCCGTATTTGCCGGCGTCGCGGCGCTTCGTCAACCCGCTCTACCTTCGCGTCGAGGCCATCCCGGAATTCGCCTACCTGCGCAAGCGTGGCCGGGCATGGCGGCAGCGCGCGCAGGTCCAGCTGCGGGCCGACAAATCCGAGCTGATCGACCGGGACACCGCCTGGGCGGCCAAGCGCCGGGCACTCAAGCAGGTGTACCGGGTACCCCGGTCGGCGGGACGCGAGCTGGCCTATGCGGCGTTCTGCGCCCGCGAGGGCAGCGCGCTCGACGACTTCGCCACCTGGTCTGCGCTGGCCGAGCGCTACGGCGGCGACTGGCATCAATGGCCCAAATCCCTGCAACATCCCGCCGCGCCTGGAGTCGCCGACTTCGTGGCGAAGCATCGCCGCACCGTGGACTTTCACCGCTGGCTGCAGTGGCAACTTGACGAGCAGCTCGCGGCTGCGCAGTCGCAGGCGCTGCGGGCCGGGATGGGCCTGGGCATCATGCATGACCTGGCCGTGGGTGTGCACCCCAACGGCGCCGATGCCTGGGCGCTGCAAGACGTGCTGGCGCTCGGTGTGACGGCGGGCGCACCCCCGGACGAGTTCAACCAACTGGGCCAGGACTGGTCCCAGCCGCCGTGGCGGCCGGACCGCCTCGAAGAGCGCGAGTACGAACCGTTCCGCGCGCTGATCCGGACGGTGCTGCGGCATGCCGGCGGCGTGCGGATCGACCACATCATCGGGCTGTTTCGGCTGTGGTGGATCCCGCGCGGTGCACCACCCACCGAGGGCACATATGTGCGCTACGACCACGAGGCGATGGTCGGCATCGTCGCGCTGGAGGCGCACCGGGCCGGTGCGCTGGTAGTAGGCGAGGACCTGGGCACCGTCGAGCGGTGGGTGCGCGACTATCTGCGGGCCCGCGGCGTGCTCGGCACCTCGATCCTGTGGTTCGAGCTCGACAGAGAGGATGGCGGACCCAGCCCGGTCCCATTGCCGGCAGAACGCTGGCGGGAGTACTGCCTGTCGTCGGTCACCACCCACGACCTGCCCCCGACCGCTGGCTATCTAACGGGAGAGCATGTGCGACTGCGCAATTCGCTGGACCTGCTGACCCGGCCCGTCGAGGAGGAACTGGAGGCCAATCGTCGCGAACTGGACGCATGGCTGGCGGAGTTGCGCCGGGTCGGGCTACTGGATAACCACACCGATCCCGAACGGGATCAAGACGAGGTCGTGCTGGCTCTGCACCGGTATCTGGGGCGTAGCCCGTCGCGGCTCCTCGGGTTGGCGCTGACGGACGCGGTGGGCGACCGGCGCACCCAAAATCAGCCTGGCACCACTGATGAATACCCCAACTGGCGGGTTCCGCTGGCCGGGCC
>NZ_DASRBZ010000012.1:0-2045 GCF_035653355.1 Mycobacterium sp.
ATGGTGGGGAACATCAGCGACAGGCAAAGCGACTGCGCGGCCACCGCGACGACGCCACTGAGGTTCGGGCTGGCCATCGCGTAGATACACAGGAGTATCGCCAAGGCGCCCAGGGCCGCCATGAGCGCCGTGGCCCGGAAATACCCCATCAACCACGTCATCAGGAACCGGGAGCCGAGAAAGACAAGCAGGCTGATCTGCAGTACGAAACCACCTAGCTCAAGACTCCCGTGGAGGGCCTGCTCGACATACTGGATCATGAACGTCCAGGTGCACACCTGGGCGCCGATGTTGAAGAACTGCGCGATGACCCCGAACCGGTAGCCTTGGTTTTCCCAGAGCCGCCCGATGATCTCGCCGCGCGAACCTACGCCGCGGCTCGCCGATGGAAACTCCTCCCGGATCGTCGGAGCCTTCTGGACCGCGATGGCCACCCAGATCACCAACAACAACATCGCCAACCCGATGTAGGGCACCATCACCGCCTTCAGCTGCTCGGCCTGGATCGTGCGCAACTGCCCGGGCGTCACCGAGGCACGGTCAATGGGCGAATTCAGCTTGGGCAGCACCAGAACGGTCGCGAGCAAGACCCCGATATTGGTGCCGACCGGGTTGAATGCCTGCGCCAGGTTCAGCCGCCGCGTGCTGTTGGCTTCCGGACCCATCGAGATGACATAAGGATTCGCCGACGTCTCCAGAATCGACAACCCTGCGGCGAGCGCAAAAAGCGCTACCAAAAACACGGAGTAGGTCATAATCTTGCTCGCTGGGTAGAACAACAGTGCGCCCAGCGATGCCAGTCCGAGCCCGGTCAGCACCCCGGCTTTATAGCCGAACCGCTGGTTGATAAACGCCGCTGGAAGGGCAAGCGCGAAGTAGGCCCCGTAGTACGAAAACTGCACCAGCGAAGCTTGGAAAGTGCTCATCGTGAAGATCCGCTTGAAGGCCGCCACCATGGGAGCAGTCAAGTCCGCGGCAATCCCCCAGGCAGTGAAGCAGCAGACGACGACGGCGAACAGCACGAACATGTTCTTGTAGACAAACGGCTGAGCGGTCGCCGGGTTCGAGTTCACCGGCTGCTGGGTTGTGCTCATCGCGGCTCTCCCTTCGCCGCCTGCCGTGCCAGGGTCGCGCCCGCTGGCCGACGTCGGTGGCGGACCTCATATGGTCGGCATACCGCCGCGTCCAGCGCCAGTCGAGTCGCCGGCGCAGCCCCGAGCCGCGAGCAACGCGTCCACCTCGGCCCGTGTCGGCGGGTCGGCGCCCGGCCGGGAACAGGTGATCGCTGCGGTCAGAGCCGCCGCGTCCACGACGCTGGCCAGGGTCGACTCGTCGATCGCCGCTACTGCCTCCCGGCGCGAACCGCCGATCAGGTCGGCCCGGTAGAGCGCCTCGAGAAGCCCTGAGGTGAAGGAATCGCCTGCGCCAACGGTGTCCACCAGGTCGATCGGGACGGCCGGTCGGTGCAATTCAAGGCCGGCGCACGCGGCGTAGACCCCCATCCCGCCGCGAGTCACCACCACAAGGGCCGGTCCTGATTGCAGCCAATCCTGTGCCACGAGTTCATCGGGCTGGTCGGGGTAAAGCCACCGAAGATCTTCGTCGCTGACCTTGACAACGTCGGAAAGGGCAACCAAATGCTCGATACCTGTACGCGCCTGCGTCGCGTCACCCAGCAGCGCTGGCCGTACATTCGGGTCATAAGAAATCGTCACCCGGCCCCTTTTGCGCTCTCGCTCGACCAGGTCCACGACATTGGCATCGCCGGGCGCCAGCGCGGTCGCCAGCGAACCAGTGTGCAAGCAGCGAGTCTCAAGCGGCAGCGGCGCGAGAGCGGGCATGTCCCACTCGATCCGGAAGTCGTACGACGCAACACCCGCGGCAAGTGTCGCAATGGCCAGGCTGGTCGACATTCCCTGGGTGCGATCTGCGCTAACCCGGACGCCGCTGGACCGCAGATGTTCCAACACCATCTGGCCAAGCCCGTCCTGGCCGAGGCGCGTCATCAACGTCACCGGAACACCGAGCCGCGCCAAACCGAGTGC
>NZ_DASRBZ010000013.1:0-5467 GCF_035653355.1 Mycobacterium sp.
AGCCCGGCCACGGAAGCCGGCGCCGCCAATGGCCGCCCTATCCCAACCTCGATCCGCTGACGAATGTGGCAGGCATGATGCGCTCGGTGTCGGAGGTCCGCGCCGTCGTGCGATGGCTGCAGCCACAATCGACCGCCCTTGTGGTATCCGGGGTTTCCATGGGCAGCCCAGTCGCCGCACTGGTTTCGCATCTGGAGACGCCCGTGGATGGAGTTGCCCTCTACACGCCGATCCTGGGACTCAACGCGATGATCGCGCGGCATGTGGCGCGCTGGGGCACATCGCAGCACGGCGTCCGCGAGCTGTTGCAGGCGCCGGTGGTGTCGGAGCTGACCTCCGTGATCGATCCGCTAAGGGTTGAACCGGCGCCGCCGCCACAGCGGCGGCTCATCGTCGGCGCATGGCACGACCGGATGGCGATGCGCGAGCCCGCCCTTGCATTACAGGAGCGGTGGGGTGGTCAGTTTTACTGGTACGACGGCAGTCACGTCGGGCACGTGTTTTCCCGGCGTGTTCAAGCAGTTTCGGAGAGGTTTCTGCGCGGGGTGATCGAGGAAGTGGGGAAGGGGAGTTGAGCGATCGCGTTCTTGACGAGCTGGGCTACTACCTGTTGGCCGGGGCCGGCGGCGAGGGACCGGCAACCCTCATGGACGAGGCTCGCCGCGGCGAGGAGTTGGGTTTCGGCACTGCGTTCATCTCCGAACGCTGGAATGTCAAGGAAGCGTCGTCGCTCGTCGGCGCTGCCTGCGCGGTGACCAACCGGATGCGAATTGCCACCGCCGCAACCAATCACAACACGCGCCACCCGCTGATCATCGCGTCGTGGGCCACCACCATGCATCGGCTTTCCGGCGGACGTTTCACTCTGGGCATCGGACGTGGCGTCGCCGCGATGTACAGCGCCTTCGGCATGCCGGCGGTCACCACCGCCCAGATGGAGGACTGGGCGCACGTCATGCGCCGATTGTGGCGAGGAGAGATGATTTTCAACCACGACGGTCCGATCGGCAAATACCCGGTGCTGGTGCTCGATCCGGATTTCGACGAAGACATCCGCCTGGGGCTTGTCGCATTTGGCCCGAAATCACTCGCGTTGGGCGGCAAGGTGTTTGATGACGTCGTCCTGCACACATATTTCACGCCGGAAACCGTCAAGCGGTGCGTCAAGACGGTGAAGGACGCAGCTGAACAAGCGGGCCGCGACCCTGCCAGCGTCCGGGTGTGGTCGTGCTTCGCGACGGTGGGCGACCACCTTCCCGAAGCGGTCCGGTTGAAGAAGACGGTGGCCCGGCTGGCCACCTACCTGCAGGGTTACGGCGATCTGCTGGTACGCACGAATAACTGGGACCCCGCTGTGCTGCAACGCTTCCGGGAAGATCCGGTAGTGACGTCGATCGCGGGCGGGATCGACCACAAGGCCACCGCCGACCAGATCGAGCACATCGCGACGCTGATCCCCGACGAGTGGCTGGAGCCGTCGGCCACCGGATCACCCCAGCAATGCGTAGAGCGCATCCGCAAGGAGTTCGACTACGGAGCTGACGCGGTGATCATGCACGGCGCCACGCCCGACGAACTCGAGCCGATCGTCGTCGCGTACCGAGTCAACTCACTTACGGCATGATCGCCGCGCGCGACACCGGCTCTGGTGCGGCTTGCCTGCTGTAAAGCCCGCGTTGCAGCGCAACCAGCAGCGCGTCGCGTGTCTCGCGGGGATCGATGAGCTCGTCGAAGCCCATGTGCTCAGCCGACCGATACGACGCTTGCAGCTCGGCGTTGCGTAACGCGGCGGACAGGTCTTCGCCGGCATGCGATGCGCGGCTCAAAGCTGCGGCACTCATCGCGCCCATCGTCGCGCCCGGGTAGGCGAAGGTGGCCACTTGGTCGTCGAACCCGATCAAGGACATGACCATTGAGCCGAACCCGTACGCTTTCCGCAGTGTCACATGCAATTTCAGCGTCGTCGCGACGGTCTGCGCGGCGAACATCCGCGCGCCGCTGCGCAGCACCCCGGCGCGCTCGGACCGGCTGCCCGGAAGCATGCCCGGGTTGTCGGCGAGGAAGACGATCGGCAGGTGGAACGAGTCGGCCACCATGATGAAATGCGCTGCCTTATCGGCGGCGTCGGCGTCGATTGAGCCGGCCAACACCTTGGGCTGGTTGGCCACCACCGCCACCGGATGGCCGCCCAGATGGGCCAGCGCGCAGATGATCGCGGGGCCGAACTTCGGCTGAACCTCGAACCAATCCGGACGATCGAAAACCACATCGAGCACGGCGCGCATGTCGTAGACGCGGCGGTTATCGCGCGAGACGATGTCGAGCAGTTCCGGGGTTGGCCGCGGTTGGGCGGCCTCGTCGGCAGGCAGCGATGGTGGATACGACCACGCGCTTGGCGGGAAATACGACAGGTAGCGGCGGATTGCATCGAGTACCGCTTCGTCGTCGTCGGCGACGTTGTGAATCACCCCGCTGGCCAGTGCAACGTCAGGCCCGCCGAGGTCCTCTTTCGAAATGTCTTCGCCCGTCGACTCTTTGACGACTGGCGGCCCCGCGGTGAAGATTGCGCCCTGGCGGCTCATGATCCGGAAGTCACATACCGGAGCGACCAGCGCCCCGTGCCCCGCCGAAGGCCCGAGCACCGCCGCTACGGTCGGCACTCGTCCGGAGCAGCGAGCTTGGGCCAGCAGGTCGGTCGGCGTGCGCCCGTAGTGCCCGCCGGCGGGCCGGAAGCCGGCGCCTTCCAGCAGCATCACCAGCGGGATCTTGTCGCGCAGCGCCAGCTCGGCGATCCGGTAGCGCTTGGAGTTGCTACCGGGTGCGATGGTGCCGGCCATCGTGGTGAAGTCTTCGGCGCCCACCATTACCGGTGATCCGTTGATGCATCCGGAGCCCACGACGATCGCGTCGGCGGCAACTTCGCCGCCAACGAGCGTGCCGAGCTCGCGGAATGTGCCTGGGTCGAGGAGTCGTTCGACGCGGGCGCGGGCGTCGAGCTTGCCTTTGCCGTGGTGCTTGGCGAGCCGCTCGCGTCCGCCCATGTCCCATGCGTGCTGACGGCGACGGCTGAGGTCGTCGAGCGTCTCCTCCCAGCCTTCGGGTTTGGTCATGCTCCCGTCCTAACTCGTCGCAAGGCGATGGTCTGAATCGAACCTACGTACTGAACTGCTTACTGTAGCGTCGGCGACAGCGTAGTGCGGTCATCGGCAGATGGAGTGGCACAGTGATCCGGTTGGCAACCGAAGAGGCGTGGGAATTCGTTGCGGCAGCGCATACGGGAATTTTGACCACGCTGCGCCGCGACGGTATGCCAATCACGTTGCCAGTGTGGTTCGTGGTTCAAGACCGCACGATCGCGATGATGACACCGGCCGGCACCAAGAAGATCGCCCGGATTCGGCATGACCCACGCGCATCGTTTCTCGTCGAATCCGGCGAGCGCTGGGCCGAGCTCCGCGGTGTCCACTTCACGGGGCGTGTGCAGATCGTCGAGGGCCCCGACGCGATGGACAGGATCAACGACACGCTCACTGCCAAGTACGTCGCGTTCCGGCCGCAACTCGACAGGCTTCCGTCGGCGACTCAGTCCTACTACGCGAAACAGGTGTTTCTTCGTTTCATACCTGACCCGCGCATCTTGACGTGGGATAACTCGCGCATCGCAAAAGGGCAGAAACGTTGACCCTACCGAAGGGCTTACTGTAGCTTACCTGACATGAGTCGTGGGTGCCTCGCGCGACCAGGAAACACACGCAGATGAGCGCCACGGCCAGGTCGAGCCTCAAGGTCGACGGGGGTGTCTCCAGTCAGCTCGCTCGCGTGCCGCAGGCGGCGGCGGCACTGGAGCGGCGAGGCTATGACGGTTGCTGGACAGCCGAAGTCGACCACGATCCGTTCCTGCCGCTGGTGCTGGCCGCCGAGCACACCTCGAAAATCGAGCTGGGAACGAGCATTGCGGTGGCATTCGCCCGCAACCCGATGACTGTTGCCAATATCGGCTGGGACCTCCAGGCATACTCGCGCGGCCGCTTCATCCTGGGGCTCGGCTCGCAGATACAGGCGCACATCGAGAAACGGTTCAGCATGCCGTGGAGTCATCCCGTGCGCCGCATGCGCGAGTTCATCTGGGCACTGCGGGCAATCTGGTCGGCGTGGCGCGACGGCACGCCGTTGCGATTCGAGGGCGAGTTCTACACCCACAAGCTGATGACTCCGATGTTCACGCCGGAGCAGCAACCCTACGGGTTTCCGAAGGTGTTCGTTGCCGCGGTCGGCGAAGCGATGACCGAGATGTGCGGTGAAGTCACCGACGGCATGCTGGCCCACGCGTTCACCACGAAGCGCTACCTCGACGAGGTGACGATGCCGGCGTTGCAGCGCGGAATGCAGCGTTCTGGCCGCAACCCCAGCGACTTTCAGCTCACCTGCCCACTGTTCGTCGTGACCGGCGCCAACGACGCCGAGTTCCAGGCCGCGGCCGCTGGTACGCGCAAGCAGATCGCCTTCTACGGATCGACACCCGCCTACCGCAACGTTCTGGAGCTACACGGGTGGGGCGACCTACACACCGAGCTGCATCAGCTGTCGCTGCGCGGCGAGTGGGACGCCATGGGATCGCTGATCGACGACGACATTCTCAATGCTTTTGCGGTCGTCGCCGAGCTCGACCAGCTCGCCGGCAAGATCAGAGATCGCTGTGACGGCCTCATCGACCGCGCCCTACCGAGCTTGCCGTCGCACCTGCCCGAGACCGCTGTTTGCGCCGTTCTGGAAGAACTACGACGCCAACCGAACTCAGTGAGGAGTAGCCCATGAGCACGCGGACGATGGACGAGGCCGCCAAGCTGCTGGCCGACCCACTGGCGTACACCGACGAGCCGAAATTGCATGCGGCGCTGGCGCATCTGCGTGCCAATGCGCCCGTGTCGTGGGTGGAGGTGCCGAACTATCGGCCGTTCTGGGCGATCACCAAACATGCCGACATCATGGATATCGAGCGCGACAACATGCTGTTCACCAACTGGCCGCGGCCGGTCCTGACGACCGCGGAAGGTGATGAGATGCAGGCCAACGTCGGGGTGCGCACGTTGATACACATGGACGACCCGCAGCATCGGGTGGTGCGCGCAATCGGCGCCGACTGGTTTCGCCCGAAGGCCATGCGAGCGCTGAAGGTCCGCGTCGATGAGCTGGCCAAGATCTACGTCGACAAGATGAGGGAGGTCGGCCCGGAGTGTGACTTCGTCCAAGAAGTCGCAGTCAACTATCCGCTGTACGTGATCATGTCGCTCTTGGGTATTCCGGAAGCGGACTTTCCCCGGATGCTCAAGCTGACTCAGGAACTGTTCGGCAGTGACGACACCGAGTTCAAGCGCGGCACCACCAACGAAGACCAGCTGCCGGCGCTGCTCGATATGTTCCAGTACTTCAACGGCGTCACCGCATCGCGGCGCGAAAATCCGACTGA
>NZ_DASRBZ010000014.1:0-9493 GCF_035653355.1 Mycobacterium sp.
GCGCCGATGGACGTGATGATCACGCTGCAGCCGATGAACATCGTGCAGGCGGCGGCCGACTTGGTGTGGTCGCGGATGCTGCGCAAGTTCGCCGACCTCAAAGTCGCGCTGTCCGAAGGCGGGATCGGCTGGATCCCGTACTTCCTGGAGCGGATCGACTACAACTACGACCGCCATCATGCCTGGACCGGACAGGATTTCGGCGACAAGTTGCCAAGCCAGGTGTTCAACGAACACGTCATCACCTGCTTCATCGACGACAAATTCGGGATGGCCAGCCGCGGGGCGCTCGACATCGACATGGTCACGTGGGAATGCGACTACCCGCACTCCGACTCGAACTGGCCGCAATCACCGGAGGTGTTCGCGCAGTCGATCAATGGGGCCAGCGACGAGGAGATCGACAAGATCACGCACCTGAATGCCATGCGGCACTTCCACTATGACCCCTTCTCGGTGCTGGGCGGCAAGGAGAACTGCACCGTCGGTGCGCTGCGCAAATCGGTCGAAGGCCATGACGTGATCATCCGGTCGCAACGCCGCGAGGGTGAGCAGCGTTCCGCTATGTCGGCCGCAGCGGAGCTGCAGAAGATGGCGTCGGCAGCCGCAGAGTAAGTTCCCGCCATACCGCGAAGATCTGCGGTCCGAGGCGCCGCTGATCACCCTCCGGCGGGTTGCCAGGCGAATCCGCCGGGTGTGCCCACGCAGTAGATTGGGGCGCCCGAGTTCGCGATGGCTGTCGCACCCGCCTGTTGGGGGGTGCAGGGAATGCCGACGGCTGGCCGGTTATCTATGCCAGCCGGGGTCGTCGGCGACGGCGACGGTGACATGGTTGTCGGCGACGGCGACGGTGCCATGCTTGTCGGCGGCATATGTGTCACTGTTGGTGACTTTGTCGCCGCCGGTGACGATGTGCTCGTTGGCGACGGCGGGGTCGTCAGTGGTGGGGTGGCCGCGGGTATCGGGGTAGCGGTACTGGGCAGCGGCGTGGCCGTCGTCGGCACTGGGGGCGGCGTTGTGGTCGCTGAGGGCGGGGTTTCGGAATTGGTAGGCGCGGGTTGAAACTCAGAGCGCAAACGCAGCGCCATGACGATGAAGAAGCCGACCACCACCACCACGATGGCGAGGACGAATGCCGCGGCGCGCGGGAGCAGACGACCGCCCGACCGTGCCGGGCTGTCGGCACTCGTAGCACCGAATACCACAGGCGCCGCGGACGTCTCGGCGTCGCCAATTTCGGGTTGTGGCGACGTCACGACGTCGTCAGGCTCAGTATCCGGCCGGGCGGCTGCCATTGGTTCGGTCAGCCAGGCGGCGTCGCCGTCATCCTGTCGCGGGGTGACCACGGCTGAGGCGGGCTCTCGCACGGGAGACGGTGCTGGGTGGATGACTGCCGCTGTGGCTTCGGCATCCCGGAGGTCCGACAGGTTGCGGTGATCGGCCTCAAGTGCTTTGGCGAAGTCCTGGCATCGCGGGAATCTGTCGCCGGGATCCTTGGCCAGTGCGCGGAATAAGGTCTCGTCGAAGTGGCCCAGTTCTGGTTTCACATCGCCTGGCCGTGGCGGCGGTTCGGTGAGGTGCTTGCTGATCACCACTGCGGGATTGCTGTGTGCGAACGGCGGTGAGCCGGTCAAGAGGTGAAAAGCTGTAGCGGCCAACGCATATTGATCGGCTCGGCCGTCGATCGATCCGCCCATCAGCTGCTCGGGCGCTGCGTAGATCACGGTGTCGACAGTGATGCTCGTCTGTGCCGAACCGTTGATGTCGTCGAAATGACGCGGGACACCTAAGTCCGCCAAAAAGATTCGTCGTCTGCCGGATTCGGCCTGGGCGGCCTGGGCGATGAGAATGTTGCCCGGTTTCACATGCCGGTGCAGCAGCCCGTGGTCGTGGGCGTAGTCGAGCGCGTCCGCGATTGCGCTGACGATCTCGACTACCTCTTCTGGCGGCATGCCGTCCGGATAGCTATCGCTGAGCAGTTGGGCCGCGCTGGCTCCGTCGACGTAATCCACCGAAAGCCACAGGTGGCCCTCAAACTCACCCCGGTCGTGCAGGCCGACGATGTGCGGGTGCCACAGCGCCGCTGCCCGGTCGGACTCTCGGTTGAACCGCTCGCGATACTCCGGGTCGGCCGATACATCGGCGGGCAGAACCTTCAATACGTGACGACGCGGCAACCTTGGGTGCTCGGCTAGATAGACGTCACCGGTTGGCCCGCAACCCAGCAGCCGAACGATCTTGAACCCGGCAGCTGTCGTACTACTGAGCAGCGGCATGGGGAGGATCGTAGCGGTAGCGCTTGCACACCCATCCTGCGCAGCCAGTGGTGAACGGCGCCCAGGCGTGCTGGTGCGTGCACCTCGTTGGCGCGACGAGCCGATAAGGCGTCAGCCGGCGGCACATCCGGTGAGGTAATTGGTCCAGATGTGACCGGAGACGTCACTGTGACAGTTGATGTATTTGTCGTACCCTGTGGCACGTGTCGATCTCCCGGCGTGACATGCTCAAGTTCGCCGCGGCGACGCCCGCTTTGTTGGGTCTTGGTATGGCAGCGACGTCAGCTCCGGCCACCGCCAGCCCGCTGGGCATCCTGTTGGACTACGCGGCCGGGGTCATCCCCGCCGGTGACATCAAGGCCGCCGGCGCCGCCGGCTCCATTCGGTATGTGTCCGACCGCCGGCCGGGCGGCGCATGGATGCTCGGCAAGCCGATTCAACTAGCCGAGGCACGCGATTTGTACAGCAGCGGGCTCAAGATCGTCTCGTGCTATCAATACGGCAAGCAGGACACCGCCGACTGGCTGGGCGGCCAGAATGCGGGGGTGCAGCACGCCAAGCGCGGCTGGCAGCTACACCAAGCCGCTGGTGGTCCGGTCGGCGCGCCGATCTATGCGTCGATCGACGACGATCCGTCATACGAGCAATACAAACAGCAGGTAGCGCCGTATCTGCGGGGCTGGGAATCGGTGCTGGGACATCAGCGGGTCGGGGTTTACGCCAACTCCAAGACCATCGACTGGGCACTACATGACGGCTTGGGCTCCTACTTCTGGCAGCACAACTGGGGATCACCCCACGGGTTCACCCATCCGGCCGCCCATCTGCACCAGGTGGAGATCGACAAGCGCACTGTCGGCGGCGTCGGCGTCGACATCAACCACATCCTCAAACCGCAATTCGGCCAGTGGGACTAGCCGGGAGGAGTCTCGCGGGGCGAACGGGCGCTCACCTGACTCGCGGGTAAGGTTCCAGCAAACTGTTCGCGCCGTAGCGAGCGCGCCCCGCTTACGGCGATGGCCGCGTCACGCGTTGGCGGACCTGAGCTGTCACGGTCGGCGCGGCTGCAATTTTTAACATAACGATTAGGTAACAATCCTGCTTTGATCTGCGCTGTTGTGCCTACTCGACCGTAACCACCTGCATGCAGCACGTTTGTCTCGCGGGTGTTCCGTCGCGGTTCGGTGGGGTGTTACCCGCGACACCATTACCCGTGCGTAGAACTCACCAGTAACCGCTCAGCACACAAAATCGGCTCAGCTTCTTATGACACTCTTATTGCATCCGATGGGTCGCCGCGACGCTTGACGCCGACGAGCGGTCCGCCGACAACGCATCGGTCGGCCGGGATTCGGCCGGGTTCGACGGGGAATCGAGGACACGCCGGTGCGGCAGCTCGACGCCCGGAAACGCGAGACGCACGGAACGCCATAGGAGATACAGACGGTGACGATCTACGAGCAGGACGGGGGTTCCCCAGCGCAGCTGGGGGAGGTGTCCGCTGACCACGACGGCAACGTCTCGGAGGTCGTGCGTGGCGCCCATGCTCTGGTCGACCGCCTCAACGCGGGCGAGCCCTATGCGGTTGCGTTCGGCGGGCAGGGCAGCGCCTGGCTGGAAACCCTCGAAGAGCTGGTCTCCTCGGCCGGGATCGAATCCGAGTTGGCGACGCTGGTCGGCGAGGTGGAGCTGCTCCTGGAACCGGTTGCCCAAGAGTTGGTGGTGGTGCGGCCGATCGGCTTCGAGCCGCTGCAGTGGGTGCGCGCGCTCGCGGCCGAAGACCGGGTTCCGACGGCCAAACAGCTGATGTCGGCCGCGGTGTCGGTGCCGGGCGTGCTGCTGACCCAGATCGCTGCCGTGCGTGCCCTGGTGCGGCAGGGCATGGATTTCGCCGGTACTCCACCGGTGGCCGTTATCGGGCATTCGCAGGGCGTGCTGGGCGTCGAGTCGTTGAAGGCAGCGGGCGAGCGCGATATCCAGCTGCTGGCTTTGGCGCAGCTGATCGGTGCAGCAGGCACGCTGGTGGCCCGCCGGCGCGGCATTTCGATCCTCGGTGACCGCCCGCCGATGGTATCGGTCAGCAACGCTGACCCTGAGCGCATCTACCGGTTGCTCGACGAGTTCGCCCAGGATGTGCGGACCGTGCTGCCGCCGGTACTGTCCATTCGCAACGGCCGGCGGTCGGTGGTCATCACCGGAACACCGGAGCAGCTGTCGCGCTTCGAGCTGTACTGCCAGCAGATCTCCGAAAAAGAAGAGGGCGACCGCAAGAACAAGGTCCGCGGCGGCGACATCTTCGCGCCCGTTTTCGAGCCCGTGCAGGTGGAGGTCGGCTTCCACAGCCCGCGGTTGGCCGACGGTATCGACATCGTCGGAGGGTGGGCCGAGAAGATCGGCATCGACGTCGAGCTGGCGCGGGAGATGACCGAGGCGATCCTGGTGCGTCAGGTCGACTGGGTGGACGAGATCATCGGTGTCCACGAGGCGGGTGCACGCTGGATTCTCGACCTGGGGCCGGGCGACATCCTGACCCGGCTGACCGCGCCGGTGATCCGCGGCCTTGGTGTCGGCATCGTGCCCGCGGCCACCCGCGGCGGTCAGCGCAACCTCTTTACCGTCGGCGCCGTCCCCGAAGTGGCGCGGCCCTGGTCGAGCTACGCCCCGTCGGTGGTGCGCCTGCCGGACGGAAGGATCAAGCTGTCGACCAAGTTCACTAGGCTCACTGGCCGTTCGCCCATCTTGCTGGCCGGCATGACCCCGACCACTGTCGACGCAAAGATCGTCGCCGCTGCGGCCAACGCCGGGCACTGGGCGGAGCTGGCCGGCGGCGGACAGGTCACCGAGGAGATATTCCACAACCGCATCGAGGAGATGAGGGGACTCCTCGAGCCCGGCCGCACCTACGAGTTCAACGCGTTGTTCCTCGACCCGTACCTGTGGAAGCTGCAGGTCGGCGGAAAACGATTGGTACAAAAGGCCCGCCAGTCCGGCGCGCCGATCGACGGCGTGGTCGTCAGCGCCGGCATACCCGAGCTGGAGGAGGCCGTCGAGCTGATCGACGAACTCAACGGCATCGGCATCGGCCACGTCGTGTTCAAGCCCGGCACCGTCGAGCAGATCCGCTCGGTGATCCGCATCGCCACCGAAGTGCCGACCAAACCGGTCATCATGCACATCGAGGGCGGCCGCGCCGGTGGCCACCACTCATGGGAAGACCTCGACGACTTGCTGCTGGCCACCTACTCGGAGCTGCGGTCGCGGCCCAACATCACGGTCTGTGTCGGCGGTGGCATCGGCACCCCGGAGCGGGCGGCCGACTACCTGTCCGGGCGCTGGGCCGAGCCGTACGGGTTCCCGCTGATGCCCGTCGACGGCATTCTGGTCGGCACCGCGGCGATGGCGACGCTGGAATCCACCACCTCGCCGTCGGTCAAGCGGATGCTGGTCGAAACCCAGGGCACCGCTACATGGATCAGCGCCGGAAAAGCCCAGGGCGGCATGGCTTCTAGCCGCAGCCAACTCGGCGCCGACATTCACGAGATCGACAACGCCGCCTCCCGTTGCGGTCGGCTGCTCGACGAGGTTGCCGGCGACGCCGAAGCGGTGGCCAAACGCCGCGACGAGATCATCGCCGCAATGGCCAAGACCGCCAAGCCGTACTTCGGCGACGTCGCCGAGATGACCTACGCCCAGTGGCTGCGCCGCTACGTCGAACTGGCGGTCGGAAACGGGACCTCGACCGCCGACACTGCTTCGCCGGGCAGCCCGTGGCTGGCCGACACCTGGCGCGACCGCTTCGAGCAGATGCTGCAACGGGCCGAGGCGCGGCTGCACCCGCAAGACCACGGCCGGATCGACACGTTGTTTGCCGACGAAGCGTTGTTGGAGCAGCCGGACGAGGCGATCGCTGCTCTATTGCAGCGTTACCCCGACGCCGAGACCGTGCAACTGCACCCGGCGGACGTGTCCTTCTTCGTCACGCTGTGCAAGACGCTGGGCAAGCCGGTCAACTTCGTACCGATCATCGACAAGGACGTGCGCCGCTGGTGGCGCAGCGATTCGCTGTGGCAGGCCCACGACGCGCGCTACGACGCCGACCAGGTCTGCATCATCCCGGGTCCCACCTCGGTCGCCGGTATCACCCGGATGGACGAACCGGTCGGCGAGCTCCTGGATCGCTTCGAGCAGGCCGCCATCGACGAGGTGCTGGCCGCCGGAGCCGAGCCGCAGCCGGTCACCTCGCGGCGGGTGCGTCGCACCGACGTCACTGGACCGCTGGCCGTCGTCCTGGACGCTCCCGACGTGTTGTGGGCCGGGCGCACCGTGACCAACCCGGTGCACCGCATCGCCGATCCGAGCCAATGGCAAATCCACGACGGAGCCGACGAGCCCCGCGCCACCCACTCCTCAACGGGAGCACGGCTGCACACCGAGGGTGACCGCGTCGTGCTCAGCGTGCCGGTGTCGGGGATTTGGGTCGACATCCCGTTCACATTGCCCGCCAATACGATTGACGGCGGCACGCCGGTGGTGTCTATCGAGGAGGCCACCACCGCCATGCGGCTTGTGTTGGCCATCGCCGCCGGTGCCGACGGCCCAGAAGCCTTGCCGCCGGTGCACGACCGGACCGCCACGGTGACGGTGGACTGGGACCCCGAGCGCGTCGCCGACCACACCGGTGTCACGGCCACCTTCGGAGAGCCGCTGGCACCTGGGCTTTCCACCGTCCCCGACGCACTGGTCGGCCGTTGCTGGCCTGCGGTGTTCGCGGCCATCGGCTCGGCAGTCACCGATACCGGTGTCCCGGTGCTCGAGGGCCTGCTGAGCCTGGTGCATCTCGACCACGCCGCGCATCTGCTCGCCAAGCTGCCTACCGCCCGCACCGAATTCACCGTCACCGCAACGGCATCGGTCGCCGTCGACACCGAAGTGGGACGGGTTGTCCCGGTGTCGGTGACGGTGGCCGGGCATGACGGCACGGTGCTAGCCAAGCTCGAAGAGCGGTTCGCGATCCGCGGGCGCACTGGTACGGCTGAGCTCAACGACCCCGTCCGCGCGGGTGGCACGATCTCCGACAACGCCACCGACACCCCGCGGCGTCGTCGCCGCGACGTCACCGTCACCGCACCGGTCGACATGCGTCCGTTCGCGGTCGTCTCCGGTGACCACAACCCGATCCATACCGACCGGGCGGCAGCGCTGCTTGCTGGGCTGAAATCCCCGATCGTGCACGGCATGTGGCTGTCAGCCGCCGCGCAGCACGTCGTCACTGCCACCGACGGGCAAGCCCGCCCACCGGCCCGGCTCATCGGCTGGACCGCGCGCTTCCTCGGCATGGTGCAGCCGGGCGACGACATCGACTTCCGGGTCGACCGGGTCGGAATAGACCAGGGCGCGGAGGTTTTGGAGATTAGCGCCCGGATCGGCTCGGATCTGGTGATGTCGGCCACCGCCCGGCTGGCCGCGCCCAAGACCGTCTACGCGTTCCCCGGACAGGGCATCCAGCACAAGGGCATGGGCATGGAGGTGCGGGCCCGGTCCAAGGCGGCGCGCAAGGTCTGGGACGACGCGGACAAGTTCACCCGCGAAACCCTCGGCTTCTCGGTGCTGCACGTGGTGCGTGACAACCCGACGAGCATCATTGCTTCCGGCGTGCATTACCACCACCCCGACGGCGTGCTGTACCTTACCCAGTTCACCCAGGTCGCCATGGCCACTGTGGCGGCGGCTCAGGTCGCCGAGATGCGCGAGGCGGGTGCATTCGTCGAGGGCGCGATTGCCTGCGGGCACTCCGTCGGCGAGTACACTGCGCTGGCCTGCGTGACCGGCATCTACGAGCTGGAAGCCTTGCTGGAGATGGTGTTTCACCGCGGCTCGAAGATGCACGACATCGTGCCGCGCGACGAGCTGGGCCGCTCCAACTACCGGCTGGCCGCAATCCGGCCGTCGCAGATTGACCTGGCCGACGCTGACGTCCCGGCATTCGTCGCCGAAATCGCCGAGAGCACAGGCGAATTCCTCGAGATCGTCAACTACAACCTGCGCGGCTCGCAGTACGCGATCGCTGGCACGGTCCGCGGCCTGGAGGCGTTGGAAGCCGAGGTGGAGCGGCGCCGCGAAATCACCGGCGGCAAGCGGTCGTTCATCTTGGTGCCCGGCATCGACGTGCCGTTCCACTCGCGGGTGCTGCGCGTCGGTGTGGCGGAATTCCGCCGCTCGCTGGACCGGGTGATGCCGCGCGACAAGGATCCCGATCTGATCATCGGGCGCTACATCCCCAATCTTGTGCCCCGGCCGTTTTCTTTGGATCGCGACTTTATTCAGGAGATCCGCGATCTGGTGCCGGCCGAGCCGCTCGACCCGATCCTGGCCGACTACGACACCTGGCTGAGGGAGCGGCGACGCGAGATGGCGCGCACGGTCTTCATCGAATTGCTGGCCTGGCAGTTCGCCAGCCCGGTGCGCTGGATCGAGACGCAGGATCTGCTGTTCACCGAGGAAGCGGCCGGCGGTCTGGGCGTCGAGCGGTTCGTCGAGATCGGGGTGAAGTCCTCGCCGACCGTGGCCGGGCTCGCCGCCAACACTCTCAAGCTGCCCGAATATGCCCACAGCACAGTTGAAGTGCTCAACGCCGAGCGGGACGCCGCGGTGCTGTTCGCCACCGACACCGATCCCGAGCCCGAGGAGGCGGCTGAGCAGGATTCCGGCACGGCCGTTCCGGCCTCATCGGAGCCGGCGCCCGAGTCCGATGTCGTCCCTGCCGTCGCTCCGGCTACGGCCGGAGCTCCGTCAGGTACTCCACGCCCCGACGACATTCCGTTCGACGCCGCCGACGCCACGCTGGCGCTGATCGCGCTGTCGGCCAAGATGCGCATCGACCAAATCGAGGAACTCGACTCCATCGAGTCGATCACCGACGGCGCGTCCTCCCGGCGCAATCAGCTGCTGGTCGACCTGGGCCAAGAGCTCAACCTTGGCGCCATCGACGGCGCTGCCGAAGCGGACCTGGCCGGACTGCGGTCGCAGGTCACCAAACTCGCTCGCACGTATAAGCCATTCGGTCCCGTTCTTTCCGACGCGATCAACGATCAGCTGCGCACGGTGCTGGGGCCCTCGGGCAAGCGGCCCGGCGCCATCGTCGAGCGGGTCAAGAAGACCTGGGAGCTCGGCGAGGGTTGGGCCAAGCACGTCACGGTCGAAGTTGCGCTGGGCACCCG
>NZ_DASRBZ010000015.1:0-2271 GCF_035653355.1 Mycobacterium sp.
TGAGGGTCATCCCCACGAGCAGCCCCACCCACCCCGAAACGCGGCTCATCCCCAGCACCGTCGCGCCCAGCGCTGCCACGATGGCCGTCAGCATGGCGCGGGCGCCGAAGCGGTCGATCAGTGGTCCGCACGCCAGGCAGAAGGCCGAGCCGATCAGCGTCGCCCAGATATTGAGCCACGCGAAATCGGGGTGGCTGCCGTGCAGATCGCGGAGCAGCGGCTCAGTGATCAGCCCCAGGCCCTGGGTCCGGCCCGGCAGCGTCGCCACCATCGCCACCGCCGCCACGGCCAGGTTGATCCACCCGTAGTACACCCGCCCGCGAGAGCGGCGGAACGGTTCATCGTGAACAACAGATAGATCAGTCACCCACACCTCTGAGTCCGACATGATACGCGCGAGGGGGGCAAGGCGTTGCGAGGGCTCCGCGGGATGGGAACACGCATCGCCGCTGCAAAAACTGCACGAATGATGGATTCGTAACGACCTCAGCCGGATTGGTAAATTGCAGTTGGCGCGCAAGCGGCTGTGCGGGTATGACACGTCGCGTGGGTGTTCGAGTTGTTCGGCCGCCGGGTGTCCGGCGACCGGTACGGTTTACAGCATGATGGATGTACAGAAGCTGATGGGGGCGCGCTTGCGTCGCGCCGTGGTGGAAACGCTGGAAAACCGGTGCCTGCTGTCGGCGAATCCCTTCGATTCGTCACCAGCCGCACTATCGGTGCGCGCCGAGGCATTCGTGCCGGCCATCAGCCGGCCTTCGGTGACGACCGTCAGCCCGGCGCCTAACTCGACGGGTGTCCCGCGCGATTCGGCCGTCACAGTCGATTTATTCCTCCCCAATTCCAGCCTCGACTTCAATACCATCACCACCGGGACCGTTTTCTTGCAGCGGACCAGCGACCAGTCGGTGGTGCCGGCGGTCGTGAGCACGACCGGCGGCGACGACGCCATTATTCTTCAGCCGTCAGTCCTGCTGGACCCGAACACCAGCTACACGTTTACCGTCACCAGCTCGGTGCGGGACATCAGCGGACAGCAGGTGAACCCGTTCACGATGACCTTCACGACGGGCACCGCGGGCGGCGCCACCGATCCGTCGATCGCATTCCAGCAACTCCCGCAGGCGAACAGCGTCAATGTCCCCTGGACGACCGTGCGGGTAGGGCCGGACCACGAGCTGTGGGCCGGCGCCGAGGACGGGCGGATCTTCCGGTTCCCGATCAATGCCGACGGGTCACTCGGATCGCCTCAAGTGTTCACCTCGCTCCAGACCGCCAACGGCGGCCCGCGGCTCCTGACCGGGTTCGCGTTCGACCCGGCTTCAATCGCCAGTAATCCCATTTTGTGGGTGTCAAACGGATTCTACGGGTTCAGCAACGCGCCCGATTTCAGCAGCAAGATCACCCGCCTCAGCGGGTCGAGCCTTCAGACGGTGCAGGACGTGGTGGTGAATCTGCCGCGGTCCGTGGCCGACCACCTGACGGACCAGCCGGTGTTTGGGCCGGACGGCGCGCTCTATTTCGGGCAGGCGGCAGAGAACTCGATGGGCGCGCCCGACCCGGTGTGGGGCATGCGGCCCGAGCACATGCTCAGCGCCGCGATCCTGCGGCTGGACGTGACGAAGGTGACGCCCGGCCAGCCGCTCAATGCCCTCACCCCGGATGCCGGCGGCAGCTACAACCCCGACGCCCCCGGAGCGCCGCTGACGATCTACGCCAGCGGCGTCCGCAACGCTTTCGACCTGCTGTGGAGCAGCGACAACCATCTTTATGCGCCGGTGAATGGCGCATCCGCCGGCGGGAACGTCCCCGCCGGGCCGAGCTCACCCGCCATCAACCAGAACCCGCAGGTCGAGAGCGATTACCTCGACGACATCGTCCAGGGCGGGTACTTCGGGCACCCCAACCCGACGCTCGGGCACTTCGTGCTCGACGGCGGCAACCCGACCGCGGGGACTGATCCGGCCGAAGTGCAGGCCTATCCCGTCGGCACCGCGCCCGATCCCGCCTGGCACGCGCCGGTCTTCGACTTCGGCCTCCACCGCTCGGCCGACGGGATCATCCAGTACACCGGGAGCGCCTTCGGCGGCGCGCTCAACGGAAAGATCCTCGTGGCCGAATATAGCGCCGGGGCCGACATTGTCGTGCTCTCGCGCGATGCCTCCGGTCATTTCACCGGCGAGCGGCGGATCACGGGCCTCTCCGGGTTCAACAACCCGCTGAGTCTGGCTGAGGACCCCGCCACGGGCGACATCTACGTGGCGGAACTGG
>NZ_DASRBZ010000016.1:0-3026 GCF_035653355.1 Mycobacterium sp.
GCCGAGCACCCGGCCGGCAACGGTCAGTGGGAGCGATACCGTCGCCTCGGTGTCGGCACGCAGCGTGCTGACGGAGTCGGGGTAGCGTTCGATCCACTGCGCGCGGCTGGCGAGCCATACCGGTTCGCCGGTGCGCGCCGCCTCCGCGAAGGGGAACGGGGCTTGCAGCGAGACCCGCGCGAAGCGGTCTAGCTCTAAAACTGCCGGACGTTGTTGACACTGGGGTCTCCGGACACTACGGAGATTCCACATGCCCCCATCGCTGCAACAGCAGCAGGACCGCCAGGCCCAGCGACGCCTGGCGGTCCTGCGCCACGCCGAGGAAGTCACCGGCAACGTCGCCCGCACCTGCCGGTACTACGGAATCAGCCGCAACTGCTTCTACAAGTGGAAGCGCCGCTACGAGGAGGAAGGCGTCGACGGCCTGCGCGACCGCTCCAGCCAGCCGCACCACTGCCCGAACGCGACCTCGGCCGACGTCGTCAACAAGATCGTCTACCTGCGGCAGAACTACCACTTCGGCCCGCTGAAGATCAAGATGTACCTGAAGCGGTACCACGACATCGACATCGCCCACTCGGCCGTCTACCGCATCCTCAAGAAGCTGGGCATGAACCGACTGCCGGCCTCCCAGCGCTACCAGCGCCGCGAAAAGCGCTACACCCGCTACGAGAAGCAGCTGCCCGGCAACCGCGTCCAGGTCGACGTGAAGTTCATCGAACCGATAGGCGTGCCCGAACAACCCGGGCCGCAGGCCGCCTCACCGATCACCGGCCAAGCCGTGAAAGTGCGCCGCCGCGCCAAGTACTACCAGTTCACCGCCATCGATGACTGCACCCGGCTACGGGTGCTGCGCATCTACCCGCGGTGCGATCAGAAGACCGCCATCCAGTTCCTCGACTACGTCCTGCAACGGCTACCGTTCCGCGTCGAGGTGATCCAGACCGACAACGGCGCCGAGTTCCAATCCGCCTTCCACTGGCACGTGCTGGACAAAGGCCTCGCCCATACCTACATCAAACCCCGCACACCACGCCTCAACGGCAAGGTGGAACGCTCCCACCGCATCGACGCCGAGGAGTTCTACCGGATGCTCGGCGGCGTCCTCATCGACGACGCCAACGTCTTCAACGACAAACTGCGCGAATGGGAGGACTACTACAACTACCATCGGCCCCACGGAGCCCTCGGCGGCCAAACCCCCTACGAACGCCTCAAGCAAAAAACCCAGACCCAGGTGTAACCAAACTCCGGCAGACGCACACCTAGCCGACGGCACGCACCCGTCGCTGGCCGGCGTCGGCGGATACAAGACGTACAACGGTCCGCTGCTGTACGACATCCACGTGTGGTGGCGCACTCTGGACATGGTTCGCCTTGTCGGGCGTATCGCCGCCGATCACGATTACACCGGCAGCTGGCTGCTCGGAATTGAGCTGGCGAATATGAAGGGCCGCAAGAGCAGCTTTACCAACACCGTGTCGGACAGCGAGCGGCTGCGCTCGACTTACCGCGCAGCCACCCGGCAGATCGTCGAGCACCCGACCGAGGTTACCGAAGGGCTCCTGCGCTTGATTTTCCGCGACTTCGGCGCGGAAGGGTCCCTGGAGCGGATCCTAATGCAGATGCAGACCAGCGACTGAATGGGTCTCGAACCCGCGAGCCTCACTATATCAAGAGGTGATTTTATGCGTCGCCCCTCACTGAACAGGCCATGAGGGGCGGGTGAGCGATGGCCAGTCACAGGACCGCGATGCAGTCGAACCCCGAGCCGAGCTCTCAGAGGTCGCCCGAGCGCAGCGGAGCGTGTCGGGGGAAGCAGGAAGCACGGTGACTATGAAGTGCGACACCAGAGCTATGAATCCGTGTGGCCGGGTGCCGCGCAGCAACGCTGTTTGGGCTTGTGGCTGGCCAGAACGTGGCTTCGCGGAGTAACCGCAGCGACACACCGCCACGCCATCACCCGCTGTCCTTCTTAACCCTCACGAAGAGACGGGCCGCCATCGAGGTGCTGATCCGCGTGATACGACTGATTGGAGTGAACGACCGATGACATCGTCATGGACTCCACCCCTCCCGCCCGAACTGCAGGGTGGTGACGCCCGGGCGTTCGCGGTCGGGGTCGACATGCTTGCGTTCGCCGACGGCTCGACGGTGCGCCTGCCCGCACCGGGCGTCACAGCAGTCGTCGGCGCGAACAATTCCGGCAAGTCCACCTTGTTGCGGGAGATCTACATGGCGCTCGTTCGCGAGCTATACGTCGAGCCCCATCAATTCCTCCTACTCAAGGCACTGGAACTCAGGCGCAGCGGTTCGGCTTTGGACATGATCGACTGGCTCGCTCAGCACGTGACACGCGTACCGCACTCGCGTCAGGGAACGCAGATCGGGTTCATGGGTCAGTTCCAGAATCAGGCCGAAGATCCCAAGACACTGCACGACCTCTGGGCCATGCTCCAAACGCACCGTGACCGCCTAGCCAGCTTCCATCAGTACTTCGCCTACCACCTGACCGCGGAGACTCGCCTCGGGCTGACCGCGCCGCAGCCGCGGCGCAACAGCTTCACCGATCCGGCCGTGCAGCCGGTCCATTACCTCGAGGACGACCCGGAAGCACTCTCGAAGATCAAGGCGTTGTCCGAGAGGCTTTTCCGGCAGACGCTGACGCTCGACCTACTCAGCAACCACCTGCGCCTTCGCGTAGGTAAGCCAGCCGTCGAGGCCCCACCGATCGACGCGCTCACTCGAGAATACCAGCAGGCGCTTGCGGAGCTGCCCAACCTCTTCGAGCAGGGCGACGGGATGAAGAGCCTGCTCGGACTCCTGGTGCCGGTGGTCACCGCGGCGCGCCCGATCTTCATCATCGACGAGCCCGAGGCGTTCCTGCATCCCCCGCAGGCCGCCGCGCTCGGGCAGGTACTCGGCGAACTGGCCACCGAGAACCGTATCCAGATCATCCTGGCGACCCACGATCGCAACCTGCTGACCGGGCTGCTGCAATCCGAAGCGGACATCTCCGTGGTGCG
>NZ_DASRBZ010000017.1:0-15899 GCF_035653355.1 Mycobacterium sp.
GCCGTTGTTGTGGGCCCGTTGCACTTCGAGCCGACCCATCATGTGCTGCCGATCCCGCCCGGCTCTGGACCGGTGGTGGTGATCGCGCCGTCGACGGCGCTGACCGGTGCGCGGGGGATGGCACAGGTCGCATTGGACTGCCTGGTTCCCGGTAGCGGTTTGCCTGCCGGCGCGCGGGTCGTGGTGTCGCGGCTCAACGGACCGGACCTGACGGCGCCGCCATGGGCCGTCGTCGGCCTGGGACGCCAGGACGAACTGCTGGCGCACGCCGACGTCGTGGTGTGCGGCGGCGGGCATGGGATGGTGGCGAAGGCGCTACTGGCGGGCGTGCCGCTGGTGACGGTGCCCGGCGGCGGGGATCAGTGGGAGATCGCTAATCGTGTCGCGCGCCAGGGCAGCGGGCTCGTGGTTCGGCCGTTGACCGACGAGGGGTTGGTGGCTGCGGTGGCTGAGGTGCTGTCGTCGCCGCGTTACCGCGAGGCGGCGCAACAGGCCGCAGCCGGCATGGCTCACGTCGCCGATCCGGTGCGGGTGTGTCATCAAGCGCTGGCTGGGTAGTTTGACGAATGTGCGGTTGACGGAGTTTCACGAGCTGGTCACGCTGCGCTTCGGCGCCGCCTATGGGGCCTCGGTGTTGGTTGACCATGTGATTACCGCCCTCGGTGGGCGCACCGCCGCCCAGGCGATCGAGGACGGCGTGGACCCGCGGGATGTATGGCGGGCGTTGTGCGTCGACTTCGACGTTCCGCGCGAGCAGTGGTGAGGCTTGCGTCGGCGGCTATAACGCTTCGTTGATCGAGTCTGCGTCTACGGTGCCGAGACCGCACGTACAGCTCTCGGTTCGGCGGCAGGCGCGCCGTCACCGCAAGCTCGATGCTGTCACCGCAGGCTCGGCACCTGCTTCTAGCGCGCCTCGGCGCGCCTACTTGCTGTCGAACACACGTTCGTTACTGTGGTCAGCGTACGAAGACGTCGACTTGTCGGTGGGCTGTTCTAGCGTCACGGCCACTGACCAATACCGGTCAACCGAACACCGACTACAGGAGAGGCATCATCATGACGCAAGCCCCGGACCGGGAGAAAGCTCTCGAGCTGGCGATGGCCCAGATCGAGAAGAGTTATGGCAAAGGTTCGGTGATGCGCCTCGGCGACGAGGTGCGTCAACCGATCTCGGTCATCCCGACTGGATCCATCGCACTGGACGTGGCGCTGGGCATCGGCGGTCTGCCGCGCGGACGGATCGTGGAGATCTACGGCCCGGAATCCTCGGGTAAGACCACCGTCGCGCTGCATGCGGTGGCCAACGCCCAAGCCGCAGGCGGCATCGCGGCGTTCATCGACGCCGAGCACGCGCTGGATCCCGAGTACGCCAAGAGGCTGGGTGTGGACACCGATTCGCTGCTGGTCAGCCAGCCCGACACCGGTGAACAGGCGCTCGAGATCGCCGACATGCTGATCCGCTCCGGCGCGCTGGACATTTTGGTCGTCGACTCGGTGGCCGCGCTGGTGCCTCGTGCCGAAATCGAAGGCGAGATGGGTGACAGCCACGTCGGCCTGCAGGCCCGGCTGATGAGCCAGGCGATGCGGAAAATGACTGGTGCACTGAGCAATTCGGGCACCACAGCGATATTCATCAACCAGCTACGGGAGAAGGTCGGCGTGATGTTCGGCTCTCCCGAAACAACCACAGGCGGAAAGGCATTGAAGTTCTACTCTTCAGTTCGCCTAGACGTCAGGCGGATCGAGACGCTCAAGGACGGCACCGACGCGGTAGGCAACCGCACCCGGGTCAAGGTCGTCAAGAACAAGGTTTCGCCACCGTTCAAGCAGGCCGAGTTCGACATCCTCTACGGCAAAGGCATCAGCCGGGAAGGCTCGCTGATCGACATGGGCGTGGACCAGGGCTTCATCCGCAAGTCCGGCTCCTGGTTCACCTATGAGGGCGAGCAGCTCGGGCAGGGCAAGGAGAATGCCCGCGCGTTTCTGATGGAGAACACCGACGTGGCCAACGAGATCGAAAAGAAGATCAAGGAAAAGCTCGGCATTGGCGCAGTGGTGACCGATGACGACGTCTTGCCCGCACCCGTCGATTTCTGAGCCGTCTCGCGAAGAGCAGGCGCGGGCATTGTGCCTGCGTCTGCTCACCGCGCGGTCCCGTACCCGCGCCGAGCTGGCCGGCCAGCTCGCCAGGCGGGGCTATCCGGTTGACATCAGCGACCGGGTGCTGGACCGGTTGTCCGCCGTCGGACTGGTCGACGACACTGGCTTCGCCGAAAACTGGGTTCATTCCCGGCGAGCCAACGCCGGAAAAGGCAAGCGCGCGTTGGCCGCTGAGCTGCATGCCAAGGGCGTCGACAACGACGTGATCACTACGGTCCTGGGCGGAATCGACGCGGGTGTGGAGCGCGAGCGGGCTGAGCAGCTAGTGCGGGCCAGGCTGCGGCGCGAGGCCTTGGCCGACGACGATGCGCGGGTGAGCCGGCGGTTGGCCGCGATGCTGGTGCGTCGCGGCTACGACCAAACCTTGGCCTACGACGTGGTCAGCGCCGAGCTGGCCGCCGAGCGCGAGCGTCGACGGGTGTAGCCGAGGTCCAGCTCCAGCCGCCGTACCATGGGCCCGTGACTTCGACGGCGGTGAACGCGGCGGGCGCGAGCGGGCCCGTGTCGGGGTCGGCGCGTACCTACCAAGTGCGCACTTACGGCTGCCAGATGAACGTCCACGATTCCGAGCGGTTGGCGGGCTTGCTGGAAGCCGCCGGCTACCTGCGGGCGCCCGAGGGCGCCGACGCCGACGTGGTGGTCTTCAACACCTGCGCCGTCCGGGAGAACGCCGACAACAAGCTGTACGGCAACCTCAGTCACCTTGCCCCGCGCAAGCGGCACAACCCCGACATGCAGATCGCGGTCGGCGGCTGCCTGGCGCAGAAGGACCGAGACGCGCTGTTGCACAAGGCGCCGTGGGTCGATGTCGTCTTCGGCACCCACAACATCGGGTCGCTGCCCACCCTGCTGGAGCGGGCGCGTCACAACAAGGTGGCGCAGGTCGAAATTGTCGAGGCGTTGCAGGTTTTCCCGTCCACGTTGCCGGCTGCTCGCGAATCAGCTTATGCAGCTTGGGTTTCCATCTCCGTCGGCTGCAACAACAGCTGCACGTTCTGCATCGTGCCGTCGCTGCGGGGAAAGGAGGTCGACCGCAGCCCGGCCGACATCCTCGCCGAGGTGCAGTCGCTAGTTGACGCCGGCGTGCTCGAAGTCACCCTGCTGGGCCAGAACGTCAACGCCTACGGGGTCTCGTTCGCTGACCCGAGGTTGCCCCGCAACCGCGGCGCATTCGCCGAGCTGCTGCGTGCCTGCGGACGCATCGAGGGCCTCGAACGGGTCCGGTTCACTTCACCGCATCCAGCGGAATTCACCGACGACGTCATCGAGGCGATGGCCGAAACGCCCAACGTCTGCCCGACCCTGCACATGCCGCTGCAGTCGGGCTCCGACCGGATTTTGCGGGCGATGCGGCGCTCCTACCGCGCCGAGCGCTATCTCGGCATCATCGACCGGGTTCGTGCGGCGATGCCGCACGCCGCCATCACCACCGACGTGATCGTCGGCTTTCCAGGTGAAACCGAGGAGGACTTCGCCGCGACTCTGGAGGTGATGCGGCGGGTCAGGTTCGCAGGCGCCTTCACCTTCCAGTACTCCAAACGCCCCGGCACCCCGGCTGCGGAGCTCGACGGTCAGCCACCCAAAGACGTTGTGCAAGACCGGTACCAACGGCTGGTGGCCGTGCAGGAGCAGATCGCGCTGGAGGAGAACCGGGCCCAGATCGGCAACACTGTCGAACTGCTCGTTGCCTTCGGCGAAGGCCGCAAGGACAGTCGCACCGAGCGGATGAGCGGGCGGGCCCGCGACGGCCGGCTGGTGCACTTTGCACCGGGCGGACAGCGGGTGCGTCCCGGCGACATTGTCACCACTGTGGTCACCGGCGCTGCGCCGCACCACCTCCTCGCCGACGCGGGCATCGTCTCGCATCGCCGCACCCGCGCCGGTGATATGTACGAGCAGCGCCCCGGCGGCGTGGGTCTCGGTATGCCCGCCATGGGACGGCCAGCGCCTTCCATCGAACCCGTCGGTTGCAGCCGATGAACGACGGGGAGCACTCGGGAGAGTTCGACGCCTTCCGGTCCGACATCGAGGACGCCGAGCGTCGCATTGCGCGTGAGATCGACCCCGGCGTACGAGGTTTCGTCGTCGCGATCCTGGTGTTCGTGCTGCTGGGCTCGTTCATGCTGCCGCACACCGGCGATGTCCGCGGATGGGACGTGCTCTTCGCCAGCCACGGCGCGGCCGCTGCAGCCCTGGCGCTGCCGTCGCGGGTGTTCGGCTGGCTCACACTGGTATTCGGCGTCGGGTTCTCGATGCTGGCGTTGGTGACCCGGCGCTGGGCGCTGGCCTGGGTAGCGCTGGCGGGCTCGGCGGTCGCCAGCGCGGTCGGGCTGCTGGCGGTCTGGTCGCGGCAAACCGTGTCAGCGGGTCACCCAGGGCCCGGTGTGGGGCTCATCGTCGCGTGGATCACCGTGATCGTGCTGACCTTTCACTGGGCGCGCGTCGTGTGGTCGCGCACCATCGTTCAGCTTGCCGCCGAGGAGCAGCGCCGCCGCGCCGCTGCGCGTCAGCAGTCCAAAACGCTGCTGGAAAGCCTGGACAACCACGACGAGAAGAAACCGCCAGACTCCGGACGCGAGCAGCCTTAAGGTTTGCGGGTCAGGGCGTCAGCCGCGGCCTCAGCCCACTGCCGCCACTGCTCGGCGCTCGCTTTGGCCTCGTCGGCTTCCTTGGTGCGCCCTGCAGCCTCGGCTTTTTGGGCCTGGCGTTCCAATTGCTCAGCACGGGCGCGAAATTGCTCAGCGCGGGCCTGCGCCTGGGGATCCGCCCAGCCCGACTCGGCAGCGTCGCGCACCTTCTTCTCCACCGCCCGGAGCCGCCGCTCCAACTCGGCGGATCGCTCTCGCGGCACCTTGCCGATCGCATCCCACCGCTCGGTGATCGACCGCAGCGCGGCCCTGGCGGCGTCGTGGTTACTGGTGTCCAGCTTTTCGGCCTCAGCCAGCAGCGACTCTTTGGCGGCGGCGTTGGCGCGCAGTTCGGCGTCCCGCTCGGCGGTTGCGGCATTGCGTGCCTTGAAGAACGTGTCCTGGGCGGCTTTGAAGCGGCGCCACAGCGCGTCGTCGACATCGCGCGCCGCCCGTCCCGCCGCCTTCCACTCCGTCAGCAGCTTGCGGAATTCGGCGGTAGTGGCGCCCCAGTCCGTCGACTCGGCGAGTGCTTCGGCGCGCTCACAGAGCCGCTCCTTGGCGTCGCGGGCTACGGAACGCTCCCGGTCCAGCTCGGCGAAGTGCGCTCCCCGCCGGCGGTTGAAGGTTTCGCGGGCCGCGGCATACCGCTTCCACAGCGCGTCGTCGGTTTTCCGGTCCAGCCCAGTGATTGTCTTCCATTCCTCGAGGATGGCCCGCAGCCGGTCGCCGGCCGCTTTCCACTGCGTCGAGTTGGCGGCCAACTCTTCGGCTTCCGCCGCCAGCGCCTCTTTGCGCGCGGTCTGCGCGGCGCGATGCTCATCGCGGCGCGCACGCTCGGCGGCGGCGACGGACTCGGCTTGCTCCCGGATCGCGGTCAACCGGGCTGCCAACGCGTCCACGTCGCCGAGCACGTTCGCCGTGGGCAACGACTCGGTGAGGGCCGCCGCGGTGGCCTTGATCTTGCGGGCATCGCCGGTGCCCGAGGCTAGCCGTTCCTCTAGCAACGCCACTTCGGTGCTCAAATCGTCGAAACGCCGGCCGAAGTGGGCGAACGCTGCTTCGGGGTCGCCAGCCTGCCAGGAGCCGATGACGCGCTCGCCGCTGGCAGTGACCAGCCACACGGTGCCGTCGTCGTCGACACGGCCGAACCGGTGCGGGTCGCTGCCGGGTGTTACCGGAGTCGGGTGCGGGGCGGGTCGGGGTGTCGGTCGCGGTCCGGGACGCGGCCCCGGGCGGGGAGCCGGACGGGGCGATTCGTTGCTGCGGGGTCCTTCAGCCGTCATGCGCTACCGTCACCACCCTTCGCACGGATTGCTCCGCGCACCTGCCGCGCATCGCGGCGCCATCAGCTGCAACTCGGGGAACGGTGCTGTCGACCGGTCCCAACTTTATTGAAGCAGCTTGACCGAAAACACGCGCGCACGATTGGTTGCCCGCCTCGGCGGTGTGCTATTCAGTCCAGCCGGCCGTCGTGGGAAAGATGTGACACGCGATGTTGATGTTGTTCCGCTGTCGCGGCGTCGCGAGCACAATGGAGTCTTCGCGAATCGGTTAGGCGAACGGCAAGGCTCGCAACGGCCTCAGGCTACGACAAGTTAAGGGGGTCACCCATCGCGAGGGTGGATATCGCGGTGCTGCTCGCCCTGGTTGCCGCACTGATATCCGGAGCGGGGGACGTGATTCGCCAGCGGTCCGCGCAGGAGATCACCGACGAACCGGTGGGGCACTGGGAGCTGTTCCGCATGTCGCTGCGCGACGTTCGCTGGTGGCTGGGCGGCGTGGCGGCAGCAGCCAGTTTCGGCTTGCAAGCTGTGGCCTTGGGGCTCGGTTCGGTGGTATTGGTCCAGGCGTTGCAGGTGACCGCGCTGCTGTTCGCGTTGCCGATCAATGCCAAGCTGACCGGGTATCGGGTCACCCGCAGGGAGTGGCTGTGGGCGGCGTTGGTGGCCGGTGCGGTCGCGGTCTTCGTCATCGTCGGTGATCCGACCGCCGGCGTGCAGCGCGGGTCGGCCTACATGTGGACCGTGGTGGCCGCGGTGATGGCGCCGCTTTTGGTGCTGTGTGTGCTGGGGGCACGGATCTGCTCAGGAGCGGTGGCTGCAGTACTGCTGGCGGTGGTCTCGGCGTCGGCGTGGGCGCTGTTCGCGGTGTTGACCAAGGGCATAGTCGAGGTGCTCGAACAGGGGTTGGGAGCGGTGCTGCGCGCGCCGGAGCTGTACGCCTGGCTGCTGGCGGCGCTGGTCGGCACGGTGTTTCAGCAGTCGTCGTTCCGGGCCAGCGCACTGACGGCCTCGTTGCCGACGATGACCGTGGCGGAGCCGGTGGTGGCGTCTGTCCTGGGCGTCGTCGTGCTCGGTGAAACCTTGCAGACCCCCGGACCCGAGATGGTGGTGCTCGTCGCGGCAGTGCTCGTGATACTCGCGGCGACCGCGGCCCTGGCCCGCGGCGAGGCGGCCACGATGGCCGCCGGCGCCGAAGCGCATCCCGCGGCGTCGTGGGACAGCGAGTTGGCAGCGGCTGGTTCCGGCTTGGCGGCGGCAGTTGCTGAGAGTGGCGAGGGCAATAGAGTGTTCCTGGGCCGGTCGGGGAACAGTAGTTGAACAGTCAGTGAGCGTGACGGCTTCCGGGCCGGACGTCGGCGAGGAGGTCACCCGTGTCGAACACCGATATTGCGACGCTGCTCGCATTGTGCGCTGCACTGGCGGCCGCGATCGGCAGTGTGGTGCGTCAGCGGTGCGCGCAGGTGATCACCGACAAACCCGTCGGCCACTTGGCGTTGTTCGGCATGTTGGTGCGCGACATCCGTTGGTGGCTGGGCGGGTTGGGTGACATCGCCAGTTACTGTCTGATTGCTGCGGCGCTCGACAAGGGCTCGGTCATGCTGGTGACGGCCCTGCAGGTGACGGTCATTCTGTTCGCGTTACCGATCTACGCGTGGGTGACCGGTCATCGGATAACCGGCCGGGAGTGGATGTGGGCATTATTGCTGGCGGCGGCGTTGGCGGTAGTCGTCGCGGTCGGGGATCCGACGGCCGGCTACTCCCACGGCGCGCCGGAAGCCTGGCTCGTGGTGGCACTCGTGATGGGGCCGGCGTTGGCGTTGTGCGTGGTGGGCGCACAGATGTGGTCGAACCGTCCGGCCGCGGCGGTACTGCTTGCGGTGGTGTCGGGTTCGTCCTTGGCGCTGTTCGCGGTGCTGACCAAGGGCATTGTCGATCGGCTGGAACACGGCGCCGGTGAGCTGTTGCGAACTCCGGAGCTCTACGCCTGGATCCTCGCGGCGTTGGTCGCGATGGTCTTTCAGCAGTCGGCCTTTCGCGCCGGTGCCCTGACGGCTTCACTGCCGACGATTACCGTGGCAAAGCCCATCGTGGCCACGGTGCTCGGAGTCACCGTGCTGGGCGAGAGTTTGCGCGCCGACGGCCTCGAGTGGGTGGTGCTCCTCTCGGCCGTTGTTTTGGTGATGGTCGCGACGGTGGCTCTGGCGCGCGGCGAGGCCGCCACGATGGCGGCCGGCGCGGGCCGTGACGTGATCGTCGGCGACGAGCCGAAGGCGTCGTCGGAACACCTGAGCGGCTGACGGTTTCCCGGCGCGCCGCACGTCGTTGCCGCGCCCCGCATCATGTTCATGCCACAGTTGATATGCCGAGAGAAGTCGGTGGGAGGTCAGCCATGCCGAAGGCGGATATCGCCGCGCTGCTGGCCTTGAGCGCTGCGGTGTTCATCGCGATCGGCAACGTGATCCATCAGCGCGCCGCGCGGCAGGTCACCGACAAACCGGTCGGTCACGTGGGGTTGTTCGCCAGGCTGCTGCGATACCCCTGGTGGTGGGTGGGAAGTCTGGTCGGCGCAATCGGCTTCGGCCTGCAAGCCGCGGCGTTGGGCCTGGGATCGGTGCTGTTGGTGCAGGCATTGCTGGTGACGGCGTTGCTGTTCGCCTTGCCGATCAACGCCCGCGTGAATCACCGCAGAATGACCAGGCGGGAGTGGACGTGGGCGGCGTTGCTGGCCGGTGCCGTCGCGGTTGTCGTCACCATCGGCCATCCCTCGGCGGGTCACGCGCGGGCCTCGATAACTACCTGGGCCGTCACGCTTGTCGTGATCGGACCGGCGTTGGTGTTCTGCTTGGTGGCGGCGCGCAGGCGCTCCGGTCCCGTCGTCGCAGTGCTGCTGGCAATCGCCTCGGCTTTATCCTGGGCGCTGTTTGCGGTGTTGACCAAAGGGGTGATCGGGGTCCTCGGCGGCGGCCTCGGAGCGCTGTTGCGGGCGCCGGAGTTCTACGGCTGGATGCTGGCCGCATTGGGCGCGACGGTGTGGCAGCAGTCGTCGTTTCGCGCCGGCGCGCTGACCGCCTCGCTGCCGACGCTGACGGTCTGCCAGCCGCTGCTGGGTTCGGTGCTTGGCATCGCGATGCTCGGCGAAGTCCTGCGGCCGGGCCAAGCGGGCTGGTCAACCTTGGCAGTCGCGGTAGTGGTGATGCTTGCCGCGACGGTGGCCCTGGCCCGCGACGAAGCGGCTACCGCGGCGCTCGGCCGCAGCGACGGCATCGCGGCCACCCGCCAACCCGCGATGTCGCCGGGACGTTAGTTTTGGTGGTGTGCTGGGCGCCATCGCGATCATCCCGTCCGCACCCGTGCTGGTCCCACAACTCGCCGGAGCAGCCGCCGACGAGATAGCTGACCTGCGCGAGGCGGTGATCGCCGCTGCTGCCTCGCTGCCGCCGCGCTGGATTGCTGTCGGCACCGGGCGCACGGACAGCGTGCTCGGGCCCGACAACATCGGCACCTTCGCCGGCTTCGGCGTCGAGTTGCCGGTGCGGCTGACGCCCAGCCGTGCTGGGCCGCCCGCCGACTTGCCGCTGTCTGCCCTGATGACCGCGTGGGTGCGGGAACAGGCCCAGCCCGAGGCGTCGGCCGAGGTGCGGGTCTACGCCGCCGACCACCACGTCGATTCCGCGTTGGCCCGAGGCCGGCAACTGCGCGCCGAGATCGACCAGTTGGCCGAGCCCACCGGGGTGCTGATCATCGCCGACGGCGCGAATACCCTCACCGCCGCGGCCCCCGGCGGCTACGACCCCAACGACACTCAGGTTCAACTCGCCTTGGACGACGCGCTGGCCTGCGGTGATCTGGCGGCCTTGGCCGGGCTGCCGGCCCAGGTCGTCGGCCGCGTGCCATTTCAGGTGCTGGCCGGGCTCGCCGAGCCGGCGCCGCGATCAGCCAAGGAGCTCTACCGCGGAGCGCCCTACGGGGTGGGCTATTTCGCCGGCATCTGGCAGCCGTGACCAGACCGCTGGCGATCGTCGGTCCCACCGGCACCGGCAAATCGCAGCTGGCGCTCGACCTCGCCGAGCGGCTCGGCGGCGAAATCGTCAACGCCGACGCGATGCAGCTCTACCGCGGCATGGACATCGGCACCGCCAAACTGCCTGTCGCCGAGCGCCGCGGAATCCCGCATCACCAGCTCGACGTCCTCGACGTCACCGAGACCGCGACCGTCGCCCGCTACCAGCAGGCAGCCGCCGCCGACGTCGAGGCGATCGCCGCCCGCGGCGCGGCGCCGATCGTGGTGGGCGGGTCGATGCTTTACATCCAGTCGCTGCTCGACGACTGGGCGTTCCCGGCCACCGACGCAGCGGTGCGCGCCAAATGGGAGCGGCAGCTCGCCGAGGTCGGCGCGGCCAGGCTGCACGCCGAGCTGGCCAGCCGCGACCGAGCTGCCGCGGAGTCGATCCTGCCCACCGACGGCCGGCGCATCGTGCGGGCGCTGGAAGTGGTCGAGCTCACCGGGCAGCCGTTCAGCGCATCGGCACCGGCCATCGGCGCGCCACGCTGGGACACCGCCATCGTCGGATTGGATTGCGACACTGCGGTTCTCGACGAGCGGCTGGCCCGGCGCACCGACACCATGTTCGAGCAGGGTCTCGTCGAGGAAGTGACCGGATTACTGGGCCAAGGCCTGCGCGACGGTGTGACCGCTTCACGTGCGCTCGGCTACGCACAGGTGATCGCCGCCCTCGACGCCGGCGGGACACCGGAATTGCTCGACGACGCCCGCCGGCAGACCTTCATCGGCACCCGCCGCTATGTGCGGCGGCAGCGGTCGTGGTTTCGCCGCGACCACCGCATTCACTGGCTCGACGCCGCCACGCCAGAGAGGAACGACATCGTCGACGCGGTGCTGCGGGCCTGGCGGCACGTATCCTGAGCAGGTGATCCGCGCCGACGACGCTGATGCCGGCGCAGCCGGGATCGAGGAGTGGCGCGCATGATCTTCGCCAAAGGCCACGGCACGCAGAACGATTTCGTGCTGCTGCGTGACCTGGACGCGAAGCTGACCCTGAAGCCCGAGGCGGTGGCCGCGCTGTGCGACCGGCGCCGCGGGCTGGGCGCCGACGGGGTGCTGCGTGTCACCACCGCGGCCGCCGCCCAGAGCGCCGGCGTACTGGACCGCCTGCCCGACGGCGTCGACGGCGACGACTGGTACATGGACTACCGCAACGCCGACGGCTCGATCGCGCAGATGTGCGGCAACGGTGCGCGGGTGTTCGCGCACTACCTCCGGGCCAGCGGGCTCGAGCAGCGCGACGAATTCGTCGTCGGGTCGCTGGCGGGGGCTCGGCCGGTCACCGTGCACCAGGTCGGCCCGGCCACCGCCGACACCACCGTCGACATGGGCAAGGCCAACCGGCTCGGCCCGGGGGAGGCGGTCGTCGGTGGTCGGCTGTTCACCGGCCTGGCGGTCGACGTCGGCAACCCGCATCTGGCCTGCCTGGACCCGGGCCTGACGCCGGAGACGTTGGCGGCTCTTGATGTTGGCGCGCCCGTCAGCTTCGACCAGACGCAGTTCCCGGAAGGGGTCAACGTCGAAATTCTCACCGCACCCGACGACGGCGCAGTCTGGATGCGGGTGCACGAGCGGGGAGTGGGCGAAACCCGCTCCTGCGGCACCGGAACCGTCGCTGCGGCGGTCGCAGCGCTGGCGCACACCGGTGCCGCCACCGGCATGGTGACCGTGCGGGTGCCCGGCGGCGAGGTCGTCGTCACCGTCACCGAGGCCACCAGCTACCTGCGCGGGCCATCGGTGCTGGTCGCTCACGGCGAGCTGAGTGAGGAATGGTGGCGTGGCCAGCAGCGTTAATTGGGATGCGCGCCGTCGATTTGGCGTGCACCATCTCTAATTGCCTATGACGTATCCCGAATTTCCCCATCACTCCGCGGCAGAGCCCAGCACGGGCGAGTTGGCCCTCGATGACCGCTCTGCACTGCGCCGCGTCGCCGGACTGTCGACCGAACTCGCCGACATCTCCGAGGTCGAATACCGCCAGCTACGGCTGGAACGGGTCGTGCTCGTCGGCGTGTGGACCGAGGGCAGCGCCGCGGACGCCCAGGCCAGCCTGGCCGAGTTGGCGGCCCTGGCCGAAACCGCGGGCTCACAAGTGCTCGAAGGGCTCATCCAGCGCCGCGATAAACCGGACCCGTCGACCTACATCGGCTCCGGCAAGGCGCAGGAGCTTCGCGAGGTCGTGCTCGCCACAGGCGCCGACACCGTCATTTGCGACGGTGAGTTGTCCCCGGCGCAGCTGACCGCGCTGGAGAAGGCGGTCAAGGTCAAGGTCATCGACCGCACCGCGCTGATCCTCGACATCTTCGCCCAGCACGCCACCAGCCGGGAAGGCAAAGCCCAAGTGTCGCTTGCGCAAATGGAATACATGCTGCCGCGGCTGCGAGGCTGGGGTGAATCGATGTCGCGGCAGGCCGGTGGCCGTGCCGGTGGCAGCACGGGCGGGGTGGGTCTGCGTGGTCCAGGTGAGACCAAGATCGAGACCGACCGACGGCGTATCCGAGAGCGGATGGCCAAGCTGCGCCGCGACATCAAGGGCATGAAGCAGGTCCGCGACACTCAGCGCAGCCGCCGATTGAGCAGCGACATGCCGTCGATCGCGATTGTCGGCTACACCAATGCCGGCAAGTCGAGCCTGCTCAACGCGCTCACCGGTGCCGGGGTGCTGGTACAAGACGCGCTGTTCGCGACGCTGGAACCCACCACTCGCCGTGGGCAGTTCGACGACGGCCGCCCATTCGTGGTCAGTGACACCGTCGGTTTCGTGCGCCACCTGCCTACCCAGCTCGTCGAGGCGTTTCGCTCCACGCTGGAGGAGGTCGTCGACGCCGATCTGTTGGTGCATGTGGTCGACGGCGCCGACGCCAACCCGCTCGCCCAGATCAGCGCGGTGCGCCAGGTGCTCTCCGAGGTGATCGCCGACCACCACGGTGACCCCGCGCCGGAACTGCTGGTGGTCAACAAGGTCGACGCCGCCAGCGATCTGACGCTGGCCAAGTTGCGTCGCGCTCTGCCGGGCGCGGTGTTCGTCTCGGCGCGCACCGGGGAAGGCATCGACACGCTGCGTCGACGGATGGCCGAGCTGGCCGCACCGACCGACACCGCAGTCGACGTGGTGATCCCGTATCACCGCGGCGACCTGGTGGCCCGGGTGCACAGCGACGGGCGGGTGCAGCAGGCGGAGCACAACAGCGACGGCACCCGGATCAAAGCCCGGGTTCCGGTGGCGCTGGCCGCCAGCCTGCAGGAGTTCGCGGCGGCGGGAGGTCAGACGACCTCGTAGACGTCTTCGGCCGAAGCACCCAGCAGGCGTTGGGCTAGGTCGGCCTTCAGTGCGTCGAGGCGGGTCTCTTCCTCCGGGCCGCGGCCGGATTTGCTTGCAAGGTCGATGAATTCGTCGGTGACGAAGCCGTCGCGCAGCAGCAGCGTCGCCGAGCGGTCGCCGATCCCGAGCTCGAACACGAAGCTCTGCAGCTTCCGGCCTCGGTCCGGGCGCTCCAGGTTCAGATCGATCGTGTAGCGGTCCTCGGTGACCGCACGGGTGACGGCTTCGAACCCGTCGCGCGCCCCCGGGCCTTGAAACGCGGTGCGCACCCTCACCGAACGCCGCTGCGGCGGTTCGGTCGGCGATAGCAGCGCAAACGCGCGCTGCATGGCTTTGAAGGCAGTGGCCACGCCGGCAGGTGAATAGGGCCCGGCATAGCGCAGCATGTCGGCGAACGAGAAGTCGAGGATCTGCCCGCGCTCCTGCACGCGCAGCACGTCCGCCATGCTGCCCAGGCTAGGCCCGACGACGATGCAGGCCGGGATGGCCTGGGGCGGGGGAACCCCCAGCCGCGCAGCGGCGAGGGGGAGAGTCGGGCAATCGAGGTAGGTGCTACCGGGAGTCCGCCCAACCATCCGGTTGGTATATGTTGGGCGGCAGAGTCCGATTCGCCGGAGGTTCCTCATGGGTAGTGCTGTCAAGTACGAGCGCACGCTGTTCGAGCCCGAACACGAACTGTTCCGTGAGGCCTACCGGGCATTCCTGGATCGCCATGTCGCGCCGCACCACGACGAGTGGGAGAAAGCCAAGATCGTCGACCGCGGCGTCTGGCTTGAGGCTGGTAAGCAGGGCTTCCTCGGCATGGCGGTGCCCGAGGAGTATGGCGGAGGCGGCAACCCCGACTTCCGCTACAACACCATCATCACCGAAGAGACGACCAAGGGACGCTACAGCGGAATCGGGTTCGGGTTGCACAACGACGTCGTGGCACCGTATCTGCTGCGGCTGGCCACCGACGAGCAGAAGCAACGTTGGTTGCCGAAATTCTGCACCGGCGAGCTGATCACAGCGATCGCCATGACCGAACCCGGTACCGGCAGCGACTTGCAAGGCATCAAAACCCGCGCCGTCAAGCAGGGCGATCACTACGTGCTCAATGGAGCCAAGACGTTCATCACCAACGGAATCAACTCCGATCTGGTGATCGTGGTAGCGCAGACCGACCCCGACCAAGGCTCGCAAGGCTTTTCGTTGCTGGTCGTCGAGCGTGGCATGGAGGGCTTCGAGCGCGGCCGTCACCTGGACAAGATCGGCTTGGACGCGCAGGACACCGCGGAGCTGTCGTTCACCGACGTCGAGGTTCCGGTGGAGAACCTCCTCGGCCAAGAGGGCATGGGCTTCATCTACCTCATGCAGAACCTGCCCCAGGAGCGGATCTCGATCGCGATCATGGCGGCCGCCGCGATGGAGGAGATGCTGGAGCAGACTCTGCAATACACCAAGGAGCGCAAGGCCTTTGGCAGGCCGGTCGGCAGCTTCCAGAACAGCCGCTTTCTGCTGGCCGAGCTGGCGACCGAGGCCACCGTGGTGCGGATCATGGTCGACGAGTTCATCCGCCTGCACCTTGACGGGAAGCTCACCGCTGAGCAGGCCGCAATGGCCAAGTGGTACTCCACTGAAAAGCAGGTGCATCTGATCGATCGCTGCCTGCAGTTGCACGGCGGCTACGGCTACATGCGCGAATACCCCGTCGCGCGTGCGTATCTCGATGCCCGGGTGCAGACCATTTACGGCGGCACCACCGAGATCATGAAGGAGATCATCGGCCGCGGCCTGGGAGTCTAGCGTCCGCTCTAGCGCGCGTTTTGCGCGTCGTGCGCCTGATGAGCTTGGCGCAGCAGCTGCATCAGGTCGCCGTCGTTGCTGATCTTTTCTCGATATCTGGTTGGCAGCGCACGTATTTGGCTTTCTTCGTCGAGCAGCCGGTCGAAGATCTTCTGCCGCTCGACCGGATCTGACTCGTAACGCTGGTCGAGGTATTCGATTGCGTAGCGGCGGGCGCGCGCGACGGCGTTTTGCGCCCGGCCCCGAGCCGATAGCAACGACAGCACCGTCGTGACGACCAGAATGGCGATGATCACCGTCAGCGAGACGGTGGTGCTCAGTTCCACCACCGGAACCGATTTCCCACCGTTGACAAACGGAACATTGTTTTCGCGCAGCGCTTGCAGCATCAGTTTCACGCCGATAAAGGCGAGAATCAGCGCCAGCCCGTAGGACAGGTACACCAGCCGATAGAGCAGCCCGTCGATCAAGAAGTACAGCTGGCGCAGACCCAACAGGGAAAGCGAGGTCGCAGCGAATATCAGATACACGTTTCGGGTAAGGCCGAATAGCGCCGGAACCGAATCGAACGCGAACAGTAGATCCGTACCGCCGAGGGCCGTCATCACCAGCAGCATCGGCGTCATCACCCGCCTGCCGCTTTCGACGATGAACAA
>NZ_DASRBZ010000018.1:0-7280 GCF_035653355.1 Mycobacterium sp.
ACGACGCGCTGCGCCGCACGGTGTCGAACCAACGATCGGCGTCCAGCGGCTCGAGTGCGGCCGCCGCCACGGTGTGCTGCGCCAGGATGTCGAGCGGGTTAGCGGGCACCTGCATTGTTTCGATCTGACCGGCCAGCATGCGCTGGGCGGCGACCGCGCAGCCGATCAGATCGGTGCGGTGTTTGGGAAAAATTACGCCCTGCGAGATTTCGCCGACCTGATGGCCGGCCCGACCGATGCGCTGCAATCCGCTGGCCACCGATGGCGGCGCCTCCACCTGGATCACGAGATCGACTGCGCCCATGTCGATGCCGAGCTCGAGGCTGGAGGTCGCCACGACGGCTTTGAGGCGGCCCGTTTTGAGATCGTCTTCGACTGCGGCGCGTTGTTCCTTGCTGACCGAACCGTGGTGGGCGCGCGCCAGAACCGCTGGCGCGCCGTAAGTTTGGCCGCTGCCCAACAGCTGCGCCGGCGCGCCGCCGGCTACCTGCCGGTTGGAGGTGGCGGGCAACTCCACCCCGGAGCGTTCGGCGTGAATCTCGTTGAGCCGGGCGGTAAGCCGCTCGGCGAGCCGGCGCGAATTCGCGAACACGATCGTCGAGTTGTGTGATTCGATCAGCTCGACCAGGCGGGCCTCGACGTCGGGCCAGATGGTGTTGTTCGCCAGGTTGGCCATGTCGGGGACCGGCACCTCCACCGTCAGGTCGATGGTCTTGGGTGACGGGGGCGCGACGATCGTGGTCGGCGATTGCCCGGACAAGAATCGGGCCACCTCTTCGGGCGGACGCACGGTCGCCGACAACCCGATCCGCTGCGCCGGCCGCGGCAGCAGCTGGTCAAGCCGCTCCAGCGACAACGCCAGATGTGCACCACGTTTCGTGCCGGCGATGGCGTGCACCTCGTCGACAATCACCGTGTGTACCGCGGCAAGGGTCTGCCGTGCGGCCGAGGTGAGCATCAAAAACAGCGACTCTGGCGTGGTGATCAACACGTCGGGAGGTTGGGCGATGAGCTGGCGTCGCCGACCGGGCGGGGTGTCACCCGATCGCACGCCCACGCTGATCTCAGGAACGGGGATGCCGTGCCGCTGGGCGACGCGGGTTATCCCGTTCAGCGGGGCGCGCAAGTTGCGCTCGACGTCGACGGCCAGTGCCTTGAGGGGTGACACGTAGAGCACGCGGGTGCCTGGCCCGCGGTCGTGACGGGATTGCGGGTCCACGCCGGCCAGGCTGTCAATGGCCCACAGGAATGCCGCGAGCGTCTTACCCGATCCGGTGGGCGCGATGACCAGCGTGTTGTGGCCGTCGGCGATCGCCGACCACGCGCCGGCCTGCGCTGGGGTCGGCGCGGCGAATGTGCCGGCGAACCACTCCCGCGTCGGGGGAGAAAAGCGGGCCAACGGATCGGTCGGCGGCAAAGCGCTCACCTAGCCATCGTGCCAAGCACCACCGACAAGTGCCGCGACGTCGGTCAAGCCGCCCGTTAAACAGCTGATCTGCCTGAGCCTGGCATTCATCGTGGGAGCCGGGTAAGCCGATCAGCGTTTGTCCGGCGCTACGGCGTCGGCCAGTTCGGCCGGAATGCCCGGCACCCGGCCGATCGCATCCAGCAGCGCATGCGCGCACGCGTCGCCGAGGTATTCATCGTCGATCGACGGGTCCATGATCCGCTGCCGGCACATCTCGAAGGTGAACGAGAGCCAGCCGTAGACCGTGGCCCGCAGGTCACGCTCCACCTGTGAGTGCAGACCGTTTCCCAGGCCTCCGGGCACTAACGCATCGGCAGCGGTCATGACCCGCTCCATCTGGCGTTTCTTGGTGGCGTCGTCAATTTCGACCAGGACCGGGTCGTACCGGCCCGCCCGGACATACACGGCCCAGGCTGCGCGCGGATGCCGCTGGTAGTAATCCACATACGCGAGCACACCGGCGCGCACCCGTTCGAACAACGTGCCGCCCGCAGTGGGCGCCATCTCCGTCGCCTCGAACAGCCGCTCCGCCTCGTACTTGACGACGGCGGCGAAGAACGCCCGCTTGTCGGGGAAGTAGTGGTACATCAGCGCCCGCGATATCCCGGCCCGTTCGGCGACCTCGTCGATGCGGACCTCATCGTAGGGATGTTGACCGAACACCTCGGCGCCCAACGCCAGCAACTCCGCGCGCCGGTCCTTCGGGGACAGTCGCCGCCTTGCCGCGTCCATACTGCGATGTTACGAACAAGCGATTCGACAGACGTCTAATTTAGCTTGATGACTAGCAAAATTACTGCGTGCCGGTCGGCGCTGGCATGTCAGCGCTGATCCGGGGCGATCGCGGCCGCCAGTTTGGCAGGAATTCCGGGGACCCGCGCCACCGCATCAAGCAACGCGTGCGCGCAGGCGTCGCTGAGCACACTGATGTCGCTGGACGGGTCCATGATGCGCTGCCGGCACAACTCGAAGGTGAACGCCACCCAGCCGTTCACCACCATCCGGACATTCCGCTCGACTTCAGGGTCCAGCTTGGTGTCAGGATGCGCGATGTCACTGATCCGGCTCATGACATGTTCGACCTGGCGATTCTTGGCGGCGTCATCGATGCCTAGCAGTACCGGGTCGGAGCGGCCGATGCCGACATACGCAGCCCACGCGGAGTGCGGATGCTGTTGCTGGTAGCCCATGTACGCGAGCACACCGGTGAGCACCTCTTCGAACAGTGTCTGACCCGGCAGCGGCAGGTGGTTGGTGGCCTCGATCAGCCGCTCCGCCTCGAACTTGACGACGGCGGCGAAGAATGCCCGCTTGTCAGGGAAGTAGTGGTACATCAGCGCCCGGGACACGCCGGCTCGCTCGGCAATTTCGTCCACGCGGACGTCGTCGTACGGACGTTGACCGAAGACCTCGGCGCCCAACGCCAGCAACTCCGCGCGCCGGTCCTCCGGGGATAACCGCCGCCGCGTCGCTCGCATGCGACCGATGTTACTTGCACTACACGTCTTGGCCGGTGTTTGCCAGAACTTCATAGACTTCGCGCTGGCAAAATCTATAGCTGCTCAAATTATGGGCGGATAACCGGCGCAACAACCACGACGACGACACCGTCCGCCTTGCCTGCGATATCGGCTGCGTTACTGCGCGCTATCCGTAATTCGTCAGGCGCACATAGCTTTTGGCTGAGGTGTGGCACTAGCCTCCCAAATTGCGCACAGCGGTGTCGAGGTCCTCAGCCTGCTCGCTCAGTTCACGGTCTGACAGCTCCATGCCGCCGGCCCGCCGGACCACCTCGTCGCGCGTCGCGAGTTGGAGGGCGCCCCGGTATTCCGGCGACCCCAGTTCCGCCGATGTGACGACCTCGGTGCGGCCTTCGATCAAGACCAGCACCGCATCCGAAGCTCGGCTCGCCAGCAGCCGGCGGACGTCGTCGGCCGACACCGTCATGACTGGCCCCGCCCGGTGCGCTGCTGCAGCTTGTCAATGAGCTCGGAGGCTTGCGCCTTGGTGAGGTTCTCTGGAATGTCCTCGCGGGCTTCCTGCGCCAGCGTATTGAGGTAGCTACGTTGAGGGCCCGTCATCGGCTCGTCACCGGTCACCCATTGCGACTGCTCCTTCTCCGGGTTCTCCTGTGGCGCCCGCCCTGGATCGTCGTTCATGAACCTAGCTATGCCCGCTACCACACGGGCCTAAGCAAGGAACTCCGGTCAGCCGACGCCGATCGCCCTTTGCGGCTCCGCTACCGCTGATCCAATCGCGGAACAGCGATCGGCGGTTGGCCTACTGTGTGGGCCGCCGCTGTCGTTCGGGGCGGCAGGCGTTGTAGAACAAGGCGTTTCGCTGGTCTGGAAGCGCTGACCGGTGACCACCGGAACGGTTGTGCGTTTCGGGACCGCAAGCCCCCGGGTGGCCCTGGCCGCCAGCACAACATCGATCTCTTCCGCGAGTTGTTGGCCGAACCGCCGCTGTAAACCTTGCACCTATGAGTAGGGCTCGTGCCGCCCAGTTGCCTGAAAGACGACGCGGCGAGCGATCTGCACCGTGTGGTCGGCGAAACGTTCGTAGAACCGCCCCAACAGGGTTACGTCGACCGCCGCACCGACACCATGCGTCCATCCCCGGTCCATGAGTACCGTCAGCAGTTCGCGATGCTTCTCGTCCATCGCGTCATCGTCGTGGCGAATCTCGGAGGCTCGTTTCGGGTCACGCGACAGCAACACGTCGCGCGCACCGGCGCTTAATGCGACAGCCAGATCGCCCATGTCTGTGATGTATCCGCTGACTTCCGCTGGCACCGCGTGCTGGGGATGGCGTCGCCGGGCGATCTTGGCCACATGCACAGCCAGGCCGCCCATCCGCTCGACGTTGGCAGCGATCTGGATAGCGGTGACGACGGCGCGCAGATCCGCGGCCACCGGTGACTGCAGCGCGAGCAACAGGAACGCTGTCTGATCGACCCGGGCGCTTTCCGCAACGATGCTGTCGTGGCCGGCGATGACACTTTCCGCAAGGGCCAAATCCGCCTGCAAAAGCGCGTCGGTGGCGCGCCGCATCGCTTGACCACTCAAGTCGCACAATTCCGCGAGCCGCTCGGTCAGTGCCGAAAGTTGCTCGTGAAATGAGCTTCTCATCGAGCGGGGAGTGCCTGGTGAAACCAAAATAGACTCACTTACCGCATATCTGGTTACGTGCAAAAGCACATGTAACTCAACGACTATCGTTTACCATCCCCGCCCGCTTGGGAACACCCAATCAAGCGGCGGGTTTCAGATCGGTCGCATCGGGCCCGCTGTGAGGCGTGAGCTGGAGGGCGACTCCGGCGTTGAGCAGTCAGCGCCGGCCCCAGCGGCGCCGAGTCAAGCGTGCGGATGGCTTTCGCGATTTTCACAATCGACGTGGTGACCGTGTTCGGTCTTTAGACCGACTGTTGAGTCGATGCCACAGCCGAAGTGGCAGCAGCCCGATCAACGGTGCTCTTTTGCCCAACTCGCTGTTATCGCGCCGATCGAAGGCGACGGCGTACCGGTGCGCCTGCTCCGCGGTCGCATACGTCTTACTGCCGCTAGCTTGGCGGCATCCCCGCTCACATTCCCAGTACATTGTCCGGCCCTCGACAAAGAAACGCGGTCGATGGCCCGTGAGCCGGCATACCCACGGCGTCGCGGTCATGTGGCTTCCGCCGTGGTCAGCGGCATGGCAAGGTCCTCGAGTTTCTGACCCTCGGCCTTGACTCCCAGCACCAGTTCGACCACGCCTCCGATTGCCATTACCGCCGCACCGAGTAGAAATGACAGGGCTGCCTGATGCCGGTTCCCAGATTCGATCAGGTCGCCGAACAGCAGGGGACCGGTGATGCCGCCGATGGCGGTTCCGACTGCATAGAAGAACGCGATGGCCAATGCCCGTGTCTCCATCGGGAAGATTTCACTGACCGTCAGGTAGGCGGCACTGGCGCCGGAACCGGCCAGGAAGAAGCACACCATGAGCACAGCGAGAAACGTCCAGACGCCGCCGAATTGGCTCACGAAGATGCCGGCCAATACGACCGCCACCGCGGCGGAGCCGAGGTAAGTCAGCGAGATCATCGGTTTTCGTCCGACCGTGTCGAAGAGCGGCCCGAGCAACACAGGCCCGGCGAAGTTGCTGAGCGCCCACAGGATGAAGAACATCGGCACCATGCCGGAAGCCACTGAGTAGAAGCCGCTGAGCAACGTGCCGAGGTTGAACGTGACCCCGTTGTACAAGAACGCCTGCCCAATGAAGAGGGCAAGCCCCAGGACCGCGCGGCTGGGATACAGCGTGAAGGCCACCTTGGCGATCTCCCGGAAAGAGATGACCTTGCGCTGGCGCACAGTCAGCGATCCCTCGGGTTCCGGCAGCTTTTCGTGCTTCTCTTGCTCGACGTCCGCCTCGATGTCGTCGACGATGCGCTCGGCTTCGTCTTGCTGGCCGTGAATGAAGAGCCAGCGCGGACTTTCCGGGACGTTGCGACGCACCACCAGAACCGCTATCCCGAACACGGCACCGACCCCGAACGCGATTCGCCATCCGATGTGGAGCGGAAACAAGGAGGTGTTCAAGAACAGCAACGCAGCCGCGGCGCCCAACGCCGATCCCAACCAGTAGGAGCCGTTGATGGCCAGATCGACACGTCCACGGAGCCGGGCGGGGATCAGCTCGTCGATCGCCGAATTGATCGCCGCGTATTCGCCGCCGATCCCGGCGCCTGCGAAGAATCTCGCAGCGAAGAAGTACCAGGGGGCAAAAGAGAAGGCGGTCGCGGCGGTGGCGACAAGGTATATCGCCAAAGTGAGGATGAAGAGCTTCCTGCGCCCGAAGCGGTCGGTTAACTGCCCGAAGACCAGCGCGCCGGTGCACGCGCCAGCGATGTAGAAGGCGGCTGCGGCGCCGATCTGCGCTGCGGTGATCTGGATGCCGCTGCCCCGCTCAATGAGCCGGGCCGCGACATTGCCCACCATGGTGACTTCGAGACCGTCGAGAATCCAGACACCGCCCAATCCGACGACCACCCGCCAGTGAAACCGCGACCAGGGCAGCCGATCCAGCCGAGCCGGCACCTGTGTGGTAATCGTTCCGGTCTGTACGCCTTCGCTCATCGCAGCCTCCCGGTCGGCGGTGCCCGGCGGCATACCCCGAAAGGTGACCTTCTATCCCGGGCGTCAAGCCGTTCGATGTGGACCCCGTTTGTCGAACTCTTTCACGGGTTACCCACGCTTGGAATTCCTGTGTCGGAGGGACGTGATGGCAACTAACGACCAAAACCCAAAACAAGAGCAGCTTGATCAATATCGAGTCGACCGGGCAACCGGGTATTTGACCACGCAGCAGGGTGTTCGCGTCGATCACACCGACGACGCGCTGAGCGTCGGGGAGCGCGGGCCGACGCTGCTGGAGGACTTCCACGCGCGGGAGAAACTCACTCACTTCGACCACGAACGCATCCCGGAACGCGTGGTGCACGCGCGCGGCGCGGGGGCGTACGGATATTTCGAGCCCTACGACGATTCGCTAGCCGACTACACCGTGGCGAAGTTCTTGACCACTCCGGGCAAACAAACACCGGTGTTCGTGCGGTTCTCCACGGTCGCCGGCTCCCGCGGTTCCGCCGACACCGTTCGTGACGTCCGCGGGTTCGCGACAAAGTTCTACACCGACCAAGGCAACTACGACTTGGTGGGCAACAACTTTCCGGTCTTCTTCATTCAGGACGGCATCAAGTTCCCCGACTTCGTCCATGCCGTCAAACCCGAGCCGCACAACGAGATTCCGCAGGCGCAATCCGCGCACGACA
>NZ_DASRBZ010000019.1:0-8866 GCF_035653355.1 Mycobacterium sp.
TTCGGCGGCATCACCGGCGACGTGCTGGGGGCCGCGATTGAAGCGACCACCACGGTGACCGCGGTGCTGCTGGCCGCGGTTTAGGGGTGGTTAGCCAAGGCGCGCCATCCAGCCGTGGGTATCGGCGAAAGTGCCGCGCTGGATTCCGGTCAGCGTGTCGCGCAACGCCATGGTGACTTCGCCGGGTTCGCCGTCGGCGACGGTGAATTCAATGTCGCCGTATTTCACGTGCGATATCGGGGTGATGACGGCCGCGGTGCCGCAGGCGAACACCTCGGTGATCTCGCCGGCAGCGGTTTTCTTCTGCCACTCGTCGATGTCGATTTTGCGTTCCTCGACCCCGATGCCCGCATCGGTAGCCAACTGCAGCAACGAATCTCGTGTTATGCCGGGAAGCAATGAGCCGGACAGCTCGGGGGTGACCAGCCGCGCCGACGCGCCGCTGCCGAACACGAAGAAGATGTTCATTCCGCCCATCTCTTCGATGTAGCGGCGTTCGACGGCGTCGAGCCACACCACTTGCTCGCAACCCTTTTCGGCGGCCTGGGCCTGAGCCACTAACGAGGCCGCGTAGTTGCCACCGAACTTCGCTGCACCGGTGCCGCCCGGAGCGGCCCGCACGTATTCGGTGGACACCCACACCGTGACCGGCCTAATGCCGTGCTTGAAGTAGGCGCCAGCCGGCGAGGCCATCACCAGGTAGCGGTACTGCTTGGCCGGGCGAACGCCCAGTCCCGGCTCGGTAGCGAAGACAAACGGCCGTAGATACAGCGATTCTTCGCCGCCAGCGGGCGGCACCCAGGCATGGTCGACGGCGATCAGCTGCCGCAACGACTCGATGAACAGGTCGTCAGGAAGTTCCGGGATCGCGATCCGTCGCGCCGATGACCGCATCCGTGCGGCGTTGGCGTCGGCGCGAAAGGACACGATCGACCCGTCGGCCCACCGATACGCTTTCAGCCCCTCGAACACGCCTTGCGCATAGTGCAAAACGATCGCCGAGGGGTCGAGTTCGATCGGCCCGTAAGCGATGACTCTGGCGTCGTGCCACCCGCGGCCCTCGGTGTAGTCGAGAGACACCATGTGGTCGGTGTGATATTTGCCGAAACCCGGGTCGCGCAGAATCGACTCGCGTACCTCATCGGGTGTCGGGTTTGCGGTGCGCGAAACCGTGAACTCGAGGAGGCCGCTGGTCATCCTGCGATTGTATCTACGCGTGTCTATCGCGTTTTTGGTTGCACGAACGGCGGGCGCACCACTTCGCATTCCAGCGCGCGGCCCCGGACGTCGACGGTGACATGCTGACCGTCCTCGATGCCCGCAGCGCTGTCGATCAGCGCCAGCGCGATGCCGGTTTTCAATGTGGGAGAAAACGTTCCGGACGTGGTGACACCGATCTTGGTATCTCCGTCCAACACCGCCAAGTCGGACCGCAAAACACCGCGGCCCACTGCGCGCAGGCCGCGCAGCAGCCGCCGCGGCCCCGCCGCCTTCTCGGCGAGCAGCGCGTCGCGCCCGAAGAACGCATCCTTCTGCCAGCCGATCGCCCAACCGCAGCGGGCCTGCAGCGGCGAAATGTCGGCCGACAGTTCATGCCCGTGCAGCGGGTAACCCATCTCGGTGCGCAGCGTGTCGCGCGCGCCGAGCCCGGCTGGCTGGCCACCCGCGCGGGTGACCGCTGCCAACAGCGCGTCGAACACCACGCTCGCGGATTCCCAGGGCGGCAGCAACTCGTAGCCGTGTTCGCCGGTGTAGCCGCTGCGGCACACGCGTACCGGTACGCCTGAAAACGACGCATCGGCGTAGGCCATGTAGTCCATACCGGTCGGCAGCTCTAGCTCGTCGAGCACCTCCGCGGAGCGAGGTCCCTGAACGGCGAGAACGGCGTAGGAAGGGTGCTCGTTGACGATCTCCAGCTCGGGCGGTGCGACCGCGTGAAGTGCGGCCACCACCGCGGTGGTGTTGGCGGCATTGGGCACGAGGAAGATCTCGTCGTCGGCGACGTAGTAGGCGATCAGGTCGTCGATGACACCGCCGGATTCGTTGCAGCACAAGGTGTATTGCGCTTTGCCCGGCCTGATGCGGTTCAGGTCGTTGGTGAGAGTTGAGTTGACGAACCGCGCCGCGCTCCGGCCGCGCACCGACACCTTGCCCAGGTGGCTGACGTCGAACAGGCCGACGGCGTTGCGGGTGGCGTTGTGCTCGCTGACCGTGCCGGCATACGACAGCGGCATCAGCCAGCCACTGAACTCCGCGAAAGTAGCGCCCAGCTCGCGGTGGCGGTCTTCCAGCGGTCCGTGCTGAACGTCATTGCTCACGACAATCGACCCTAACGGGGGCTGCGGCTGACTGCCCGGCTCCTCCCCACACCGCCCAGGCGGCGCGCATCGTCGCCGGGCGGGCTGGCACACTTCGAAAGGTGGTCGATTCCTCGGATTTTGACGCGCTGGAGGCGGCCGGAATCGCCAATGCGCGTGAGCGAGCTGGCCTGATCGAGTATCTGGACAGCTTGGGATTCACTGTCGACGAGATGGTCGAAGCCGAGCGTTGCGGGCGCCTGTTCGGGCTGGCGGGCGACGCGTTACAGCGCTCGGGTCCACCGGCTTACAGCATGCGGACGGCGGCGGACGCGCTCGGCGTGCCACTGAAGGACGTCGAGCACGCCTGGGCCATGCTCGGCCTGACCGTCGCGAGCCCGGATGCTCTCGCTTTGAGTCAGGCCGATGTCGACGGGCTCGCGACATGGGTCGCAATGAAAGCCCAGTTCGGGGAGGATGCGGTATCCGGCTTTCTGCGGGTGCTCGGTGCGTCCATCGCGCGCCTCGCCGAGGCCGAGTCGTCCATGATCCGCGCCGGTGCACCCGACCTCTGGATTACCCTCACCCAGGACGAACTCACCACAGCGCGGGCATTTCGCACGGTCGCGGAATTCATCCCCAGGATCGGCGCGATGATGGACGCCGTCCACCGCCATCACCTGACCAGCGTCCGGACCTTCATCGAGGGGGTGGTACCGGGCCCTTCGGCGGGCGTGATGTGCGGCGTCGGTTTCGTGGACCTGTCCGGTTTCACCGCGCTGACCCAGATGCTCACGCCAGCGGAGTTGTCGACGTTGCTCAACGGCTTTTCCGCCACCGTCAGCGACGTGGTGCACCGCGACGGAGGAAGGGTGGTGAAGTTCATCGGCGACGCCGTGATGTGGGTGAGTCCAAGCGCCGAGCGGCTGGCCAAGGCGGCGCTCGACCTCGTCGATCACCCGCTGGCTCGTGAGGTCGGACTGCAGGTCCGCGCCGGCCTCGGCTACGGCGAGATGCTGGCAATCAACGGTGATTACTTCGGCAATGCGGTGAACATGGCCGCACGCCTCGTCGCTGTCGCATCACCGGGGCAGATTCTCGCCCCAGCCGATGTCCACGACGCGCTCCCCGACTGGCCGGCAATTGCCCAAGAACCGTTGCAGCTCAAGGGTTTTGATACACCGGTGACGGCCTATGACCTGCACGCCTCCAGCAGATGACTAGGGTGGTTGCCCGTGAGCACCGAATCCGGTTACCAATCACCCTCCGTCACCGTCGCCTCCTCGCTGCCGAGTCGCGGCGTGGGCAAGGCCGTCCTGATCGTTCCTGTGGTCTCGACTGGCGATGAGGACCGCCCACGCGCAACCGTCGCCACAGCCGAACCGTTCCTCGCCGCCGACGCGGTCACCGAGATCGAGACGAGTCTGCATGCGCTGGGCGCCAAGGGCGGTTCCGAGCAGGCGCACCGGCTGATAGCGCCGTCGCTGCCGGTGGGCAGTGTGTTGACGGTCGGACTCGGCAAACCGCGCGACGAGTGGCCGGCCGACGTCGTTCGCCGCGCCGCGGGGGCCGCCGCACGAGCACTAAACGGAGCAGAAACGGTGATCACGACGCTCTCGCAGCTCGATGCTGCCGCGGCTGTCGAAGGGCTGATCTTGGGCAGCTACCGGTTCACCGAGTTCCGCAGCGCCAAGACGGCACCCAAAGAACCGGGGCTGGCCAAGATCACCGTGCTATCCACTGACAAGGACGCCAAGAAGAAAGCCAGCCACGCCGCGGCTGTCGCGACCGCCGTCGCAACTGCGCGGGACTTGGTCAACACCCCGCCCAGTCACCTGTATCCTGCCGAATTCGCTAACCGCGCAAAGGCTTTGGGCGAATCCGCCGGGCTGGACGTCGAGGTGCTTGACGACAAGACGCTGCAGAAAGCCGGCTACGGCGGCGTGATCGGCGTCGGCAAGGGCTCGTCGCGGCCGCCACGGCTGGTCCGGCTGGTCCATCACGGGTCGCGGCTGGCAAAAAACTCCAAGCAGGCCAAGAAGGTTGCGTTGGTGGGCAAGGGCATCACCTTCGACACCGGCGGGATCTCGATCAAACCGGCCGCCAACATGCACTACATGACGTCCGACATGGGCGGCGCGGCGGCGGTCATCGCCACCGTCACGCTGGCTGCGCAGCTGGAGTTGCCGATCGACGTGATCGCCACGGTGCCGATGGCCGAGAACATGCCGTCAGGCACCGCGCAGCGCCCGGGCGATGTCTTAACGCACTACGGCGGCACCACCAGCGAGGTGCTCAACACCGACGCCGAGGGCCGGCTGATTTTGGCCGACGCCATCGTGCGCGCGTGTGAGGACAAACCTGACTATCTGATCGAGACGTCGACGTTGACCGGTGCGCAGGCGGTGGCACTGGGCGCCCGCACGCCCGGAGTGATGGGCAGCGACGAGTTCCGCGACCGGGTGGCCGCCATATCGCAGCAAGTGGGTGACAACGGCTGGCCGATGCCGCTGCCCGACGAGCTCAAGGACGATTTGAAGTCAACGGTGGCCGACTTGGCCAACGTCAGCGGGCAACGCTTCGCCGGAATGCTGGTGGCCGGGACTTACCTGCGCGAATTCGTCGCCGAAGGGGTGGCCTGGGCGCACATCGACGTTGCCACTCCCGCGTACAACACCGGCAGCCCGTGGGGCTACACCCCGAAGGGCGGCACCGGAGTGCCGACCCGCACGATGATCGCCGTCCTGGAGGACATCGCACAGAACGGCTAGCGCCAAGCGGCCTTGAACCGCTGCGTTATTCGCAGTTCGGCGGTGGCGGTAGCACTAGGTGCCGACCCCTGCACCCCCTTTCCCGAACGGCGCATGTGTCAGCTGAATTCGTTACAACTTCCGGTGCTGATTTTGTCGTCGCGCGGGACATCGATCAGGTCGAATCAGAACGATTTGGGGTCAAGAAGCGCCTGGCACTATATGGCGTTGCTGCTTACCCGCCTTTGATCGACAACCGACGCGTGCGCTCATCGATATCAGCAGTCCCAACGCCGTCATCAGTGATGTCTTTCTGTGCAGTGATAATTGGGACTTCCACGCTTCTTTGAAAAGACAAAGCCGTACTTTGGATCACCACCGCGACACAAAGCAGGACTAGCCATAGCCACGCTTCGCGTGGACCGATATGCGCAGCCGGATTTGTCGGAGGCAACGAGACGATGGACCGTATTATCACGGCGCCGACGATGGCGACAGTAATGTATGGGATGAATCTTCGGACTGTTCGGGCGATATCGCTCGCGAGTGATTCCGAACGTCGGCGCTTGATACCAGCGAACCATGCTGCTGCGCAGATGATCACGATCACTAGCGATATCGGAATCGCAAGTTGAGTTGCGTTGTCCCAGAAGGGCTGCAGCGGCCGCTGGGTTTGCGGATCACCCAACGCGACCGCCAGATGCGGAAGCGTGGCTTCGACGAAGAAGACGGTCATCGGCGGAACGAGCACCGTTTGCATGAATACGCAGTGTTGAGCAAGTACGCCAGCCGAACCAGAAATAAACTGCACAATGGCGTAAAGCAAGATATAGGTGGAAGCCCCGAACGACACAGCGGCTAGCACTTCTACGGACGCGGCCCTGCCGCCGGTGAGGGCGCAACCCTGCTCACCGGCCAGCAGACTGTATCGCAGGCATGTCAGAAACAGTCCCAGGAATCCACACACCAGGGCAATTCCGACTGAAGTGTCATGCTCAACCTCGCGCGAGCCCGGAGAATGGCCATCGGTGCGGCGCCGATAAGCCCGGTCAAGCACAAGGTTTATGACGACAAACGCAAAACCGGCCAGGATACCGGTGAACTGCGCATAGCTTCGGGCCACGATCGATACATCGAAGCCACTCCAAAGCACGCAGGAGTCAGCTATGTGTTTCGTGGGCATCGCGGAGATCCTATGTCAGCGGCCAGCATTGCACCGCGAAATTGGTGGCCGGTTTGCAGCGAATTCACCGCCGATTCGGCGCGCTGGCGCACGTCGACGTCAGGCAGCCCACGGGACTACACGCTGGGTGGTTGCGGCCGGATGGTACGACTTGGAAAAGGGGCAACCAGAAGTTGCTCGCACTGCTTCCGACATCGACGGAGAAACCGCTCATGGCCCAGGCAATCGCCGTTCTGCTCGCGTTGGGTTCTGCGCTGTGCGTTGCGATCGGCGACGTAGTCCAGCAACGTGCCACGCACCGGATCACTGAGGGGCCGGTCGGGCACGTCCAGTTGCTGGCGAAGCTGGTACGGGATCGACGGTGGCAGTTGGGCGCGCTGGTGCTGGTAGTCAGCATCGCCTTGCAGGCGGCCGCGCTGGGTGTCGGTTCGGTGCTGCTGGTGCAGCCACTGCTTACGCTTTCGGTGCTGTTCGCACTGCCCATCAATGCCAGGTTGTCGAAACATATTGTTGCCCGCCGAGAATGGATTGCCGCCGGCCTATTGACCGCTGCGGTGATCGTGGTCGTCACCATCGGCAACCCACAGGCCGGTCGTTCCAGCGCGTCGCTGCATACCTGGGCAACTGTGGCCGTGGTGTTGGGGCCCCTGCTGGTTGGATGCGTCGTAGCTGCGCGAATCCGGGGAGGCGCCGTGGCCGCGGTGCTCTACGCGTTCGTGTCAGGTTCACTCTGGGGCGTCTTCGCCGTACTGACCAAGGAAGTCGTGCATCGGCTCAGCGACGGCGGATGGGCGGTGGCCCGGACGCCTGAGCTGTATGCCTGCGTCCTCGTCGCACTGGGTGGTGTGGTGTGGAGCCAGGCAGCGTTTCGGGCCGGGCCGCTGACGGCGTCGATGCCCACCCTGCAGGTATCGCAGCCGGTGGTGGGGGCACTGCTGGGTGTGCTCGTGCTGGGCGAGACGCTGGACACCGGTCGCGTCGGGCTGATCGCTCTGGCGGTCGCCGTGCTGGTGATGGCGGCGGCCATCGTCGACCTCGCGCGCGACGAGGCGGTCGCGACTCGTGATCGGATCGACGAACAGCTCCGCGCCGAAAACGCCTTGTCGACGCGCTAACTGCTGTCCGGCACCGAAACAGCCGGCTCCTGATCGAGCCCCGCTGTGGGGTGGGCCGCCTCCGCTGCCCAGCGACGGCGGCCCACCGCGGCAGCCGAGGATTCACCGACCCCCAACCGGTCGTGCAGCCGGGCCAACGGCTTGGGCGCCCACCAACTCCGCGGACCGACCAGGTGGATGAAAGCCGGAACCAGGACCATTCGCACCAGGGTGGCGTCGACAAGCACGGCAAGGGTGAGGCCGAGACCAAGCATTCGCATGAATGACACCTGCGCGGGTATCAACGCGGCAAACGAGATCGACATCACCAACGCAGCCGCGGTAACCACCCGACCGATGCCGGCCAGGCCCAAAGCCGTGGCTTCGTCGTTGTCTGCGCGCGCCTCGGCTGAACTCGGTCCGCACTCCCGCGCTGCTCCGGAGGCCACCCAATACTCGCGGATCCTCGAGACCAAGAACACCTCGTAATCCATGGACAGCCCGAAGGCGATGCAGAACAGCAATACCGGGATGTTGGCGTTCAATGTCCCATTGGGGGTGGTGCCCAGCCCGCCGAGGTGGCCGTCCTGGAAGATCCACACCATTGCGCCGAATGCCGCTGTCAGTGACAACATGTTGCAGACCAGCGCCTGCAGCGGTATCACCGCACTGCCGGTGAGCAGGAACAGCAGCGCGAAAGTGATGACAGCGATCAGCGCTAACACGGTAGGCAGGCGCTCGGTGATCGCGGCGACGTTGTCGCGGTTGATCTGCGCCAAGCCGGTCATCTGCACAGTCCGCCCGGCCGGTCCGCCGACCTCGTGCAATCGGTCGAGTTGCGTGTCCGAGGCGTCTGAATACAGTGGTGCGGTGCTGCTGACGGTCAAAAACACGCTGTCGTGAGCAACGCCCGTCGGTCCGCCGGCCGGCCCCATCAGGTGTCCGGACACGAATGTTCCCATCGGTGCGCTCACGGCCGCCACGTCGGGGACCCGCGACAGCTCGGTGGCGTAGCGCTCCACGTCGGCGGGGCTCACACCACGGGCGTCGGGGACGACGACGGTCACCGAGTTGCCTAGCCCGTTGGAGAAATCGTTGTCCAGCATGTCGGCGACTTGGCGCGCCGACGCCGATCGCGGTAGCACGCGCTCATCCGGAAAACCCCACTTCACGCCTAGGAACGGCACCCCGAGTAGCAGCAGCAGCGCGACCACAGACAGGCCGACCGGAACGGCGTGGCGCAGCACGAACTTGGTCGACCGGTACCAGAAGTACATCGAGTTCGCAGGCTTGTGTGCGTGGTCGCGGTTCGGTCTCAACCCGGGCAGCAGCCGAGCCGCTAGCGCACGCACATTCAACGCGTCCAGTCGGGGACCCAGCGCCACAATCAACGCCGGTGTCACCACGACGGACGCCAGCGCAACAATGACAGCGGTGGCCACAACGGTGTAGGCGGAGGATTTCAAGAAGTACATCGGAAATACCAGCAACACCGCCATCGACAACGCGACGGTCGTCGCAGAGAACAGCACGGTGCGCCCG
>NZ_DASRBZ010000020.1:0-4619 GCF_035653355.1 Mycobacterium sp.
GGCGGGCAGTCTGCCAAGCCTCGCGGAGTTTGCGGTAGCGCTCCAGACTCGAGCCGGCCTCAGCGAAACGGTCCAGCGCGTTGCGCTGCTCGTCGGGCCGCATCAAGCGCAGTTGGTCGTTTTGGCCGTGCAACGTCAGCAGCCCGGTGGTGAAGCTGCTCAGCGACTTGGCGGGCACGCTGCGGCCGCCCAAGTAGGCGCGTGACGGCCCGTCGCGGCTAACCGAGCGCAACGCGATCACACTCCCGTCCTCGTCCCGCTCGGCTCCCGAGGCGTCCAGGATGTCGTCGATCTGTGCGGCGATTCGTTCGTCGAGATCGACTGTGGTGAAGCGACCTTCGACGAGAGCACGCTCAGCGCCCGAGCGCACCCGGGCGGCGTCGGCGCGGGCCCCGCCGAGTAGGTGCAAGCCGGTGACCACCATGGTCTTGCCGGTGCCGGTCTCACCGGTCAACACGGTCAGGCCCCGGTCGAATTCCGCGGTCGCCACGCTGATGGCGCCCAGCGACTCGATGCGTATTTCACTCAACATCGGCCGGCACCGTTACCGCCCGCGCCATCCGCTGACCGGGAGCCGGAACTTGCGCACCAGACGGTCGGTGAACGGTGCACTGTCCAGCCGTGCCCACTTCACCGGGGTGTCGCAGCGCGTCACCTCGAGCCGCCCGCCGGCAGGCACCAGCATTTCGCGGCGGCCGTCGCAGAACACCAGTGCGTTGTGGCCGCCGGACTCGACTTCGATCGCGATCGTGGCGTCGGGGCTGGTGACCATAGGTCGGGCGAACAGTGCGTGAGCGTTGTTGGGCACCACCAAGATCGCCTCCAGGTCGGGCCACAGGACCGGGCCCCCGGCGGAGAACGCGTACGCGGTCGATCCCGTCGGCGTCGACACCAAAACCCCGTCGCAGCCGAACGTCGACACCGGCCGGCCGTCGACTTCGAGTACAACCCCGAGGACGCCCAGCCGCGGCCCTTTTTCCAAGCTCGCTTCGTTCATCGCCCACCCGCGGTCGACGATCCCGCTCCCGTCGCGCACCACGATGTCGAGCGTCAGACGGTCTTCGATCCGGTAGTTCCGGGCGACCACCCGTTCAAGCACGGCGTCAATGGCTTCGGCCTCAGCCTCGGCGAGGAAACCGATCCGGCCCAAGTTCACCCCGAGTACGGGAATGTTCGCGCTACGGGCCAGCTCGGCTGCCCGCAGAAAGGTGCCGTCACCGCCGAGCACAAGCACGAGTTCGCACCCCTCGGCGGCGTCAGGGCCGGCGTCGACTACCTCGATGTCGACACCCAACGCCCTCATGTCGTCGGGCGACAGGTGCACCGAACCCCGGTCGACCGCCTCGGCCGACAGCGCCCGCAGCCCAATGCCGTTGGCCGCCAGCGTTTTTTCTACCCGACGGGCAGTGTCGGTCACTTCTTCGCGTCCGGTGTGGACCACCAGCAGTACCGTGCGGTCGTGGGTCATTGTGGCCCCTCATCGACGGCGTGCCGTACCGCGTCCGCCAACGCCTCGCCGGATAGCGGGCGCTTCGCTTGGGCGCGGAGCCACAGGAAGTATTCGACATTGCCCGACGGGCCCGGCAGCGAACTGGCTGTGACGTTCACGGTGTGCCATCCAAGCTCCTCGGCCCGCCGCGCCACAGCGAGCACCGACTCGCGGCGCAGCTTCGGGTCGTGCACCACACCGCCAGACCCAACCTGACCCTTCCCGACCTCGAACTGCGGCTTCACCAGGGGAACGATATCGGCGTGTGGTGACGCGCATCCAGTCAAGGCGGGCAACACGGTGCTCAGCGAGATGAACGACAGGTCAGCCACCACCAGGTCGACCGCGCCGCCGATGGCCGCAGGCGACAGATCACGGACGTTGGTGCGCTCGACGACGACCACCCGCTGATCGCACCGCAGCGACCACGACAGCTGCCCGTAGCCGACGTCGGCGGCGATGACTTCCCGCGCCCCTCGATCCAGCAGCACTTCGGTGAACCCACCGGTCGACGCGCCCGCATCGAGGCAGCGTCGTCCCACGACGGTGATGCCGAAACTGTCGAGCGCCCCAATCAGTTTGTGAGCACCGCGCGATACCCAGCTGCGGTGGTCACCCTGTGCGACGGTGACGGCGGCGGTGACGGGCACGTTGGTGCTCGGCTTGGCCGCCGGCATCCCGTCGATGCTCACCTTCCCGGCCCCGATCAACTCCGCGGCCTGCTGACGGGATCGCGCCAACCCGCGCCGGACTAGTTCGGCATCGATGCGGGCACGCCGTGCCACGCGCGTTCAGCCCTTCTCCGCCGACTCCAGCGCGCGGACCAGCACGTCGTGGGCTTCGGAAAGCCGGCGCGCGATCTCGTCGAGGTCGGCCTCGGCGAGGCTGTTCTCATCGTCCGCGAGATCGGGTAGCCCGGCGAGCAGCGCGTTGATCTGAGCACGGATCTGGTCAGGGTCGTATGTCACTGCGCCGCTCCTCCTCATCGCTTCGCTCTGCATCGTCGCCGGCGCGGTCATTGCGCTCTTTACGCTAGCCGATCTTCGTCGGTGAGCAGGGACCAGCGGCTCAGGGCGTCGCGAGCCTGCTGGTCGGCGGCCTTGATAGTGACGTGGTCGCCGTCGCAGTCTGCGTCCCACACCGCCCGGGCGACGGCGCGCACCACCGACAGGCCGTCCTCCGCGCCGTCGTCGTCGTTCGCGCTGACCATCGCCGTGCCGTCACGGATTTCGACTCGCCAGGCCGGTTGCGGCGCCACCGCGAGCTCCTCGGCGTCGCGGTGCAGTGAGCGCAGGTCGTGTGCGATGTAGGTGGGCCGTTGCGACGGCTCGGCATAAACGGCGTCTCGGGCCGAATTGACGCCGGTGAGCACCATCAGGCTGGGCAGTCGGGCCGTGTTGGCGCCGGCGATATCGGTGTCCAAGCGGTCACCGACGACCAGCGGGGCACGAAAGTCGCCGCGGGCCACCGCATCGGTCATCAATGTCGGGGCAGGCTTACCGGCCACTTGCGGCTCGGCATCGGTTGCCGCTCGCAGTGCGGCAACCATCGAGCCGTTACCGGGTAGCAGCCCGCGTTCGGAGGGCAAGGTGCGGTCGACATTGGCCGCGACCCAAAGCGCACCCGCGCGGATGGCCAATGCTGCCTCAGCGAGGTCAGGCCATCCTGTGGTCGGCGAGTGGCCCTGCACCACGGCCACCGGCTCGTCTTGCCACAGGCGGACCGGGCGCAATCCGACTGCGGCGATCTCGTTGGCCAGCGAATCGGTGCCAACGACCAGCACTCGTGAACCGGGCGGCAGCTGGTCGGCGAGCACATGCGCGGCAGTCTGGCCGCTGGTGACAACGTCGTCGCCGGTTGCCTTGAAGCCCAAATCACGCAAGTGCTGGGCGACTTCGTCTACCCCGCGGGAAGCGTTGTTGGTGATGAACAGCTTTCGGCTGCGCACCCTGTCCAAAGACTCCACGGCGCCGTCGGTGGGCTGACGGCCCGTAAAGACGGTCCCGTCCAGATCGATGAGTAGGCAATCGTATTGCTGCGCAACTGTTGTCACGTCAGGCCAACTCGCTAACCCGCTCTTCAGCGTCGGTGACGCCTTCGATGTCCGCGGCCGCCGAACGCAAAAACCATTGCAGTGCTTGATCGCTGCGGCCCAGCGCCAGCAGCGTTTCAGCATAGGCGTAGAACAGCCGCGCGGCGGTCGAGCCGGTACGGCTGGGATCCAGCTGCGGCGTGGATAACACGGTCAGGGCCTGCTCGAGCTGACCGAGATCCGCGCGGGCACCGGCGGCCACGATGCGCAGCTCGTCGGCGTCGTCACCGCTGAGCTGGGCTGCCTCCGGCCCCCGCGCCAGTTCGATCGCCCGCTCGGGACGGCCAAGGCCGCGTTCGCAGTCGGCGATCAGCGGAAGTAGCGGCGATTTGCTGCCCATTCTGCGGGCGGCGCGCAGCTCGGCGAGCGCTTGCGCCCAGTCGCCGCAGTAGTAGGCCGCGATCCCGACGGCTTCGCGGACCGCGGCGATCCGGCCGGATCGGGCCCGCGCGGCACGGGCGTGGCCCAGCGCGGCTTCGGGGTCCTCGTCGATCAGCTCGCCGGCGGCAACCAAGTGGCGGGCCACTGCGTCGGCGGTCGCCCGATCCAAAGTGCTGAGCTCCCGCCGGATTTCGGGCGCCAGTTGCTTGGCTTCCACGTCGGGCGGGATCACCGGCCCCTCGCCGGGATCCTGCGGTGCGTGCTGAGGCTGCACGCGCCGGGCGCGGCCGGGGCCGGAGCGGGCAACGTCGCGTCCGGCGTGTGGCCCGCTCCGCGGTGCGCCACCGACCGGCGGTCGCGGCCGCCGCTCGCCGCCGCCGCGTGTGTCATCGGCCACTCGTGCATCCACCTCAAATCGCTGCTGCGCCCTATCCAAGAACCCTGTCAAAGGATACGGAAAACGTCGACGCCACGACAATTACAGGGCTGGCAATTAAGAGCCCGCAATTGCATTTCAATTCTGGGTAAATGAAAAGCACCCCCTTTTGGTGGGGGTGCTTTTGTGTGTTCGGCGGTGTCCTACTTTTCCACCCGGGGTGGGTAGTATCATCGGCGCTGGCAGGCTTAGCTTCCGGGTTCGGGATGGGTCCGGGCGTT
>NZ_DASRBZ010000021.1:0-4695 GCF_035653355.1 Mycobacterium sp.
CAGCCAGGCGATCCCGACCCGGTCCCCCACTGCGAACGTGTCGCCAGCGTCCGGACCGACCGAGATAACCTCCCCCACGACCTCGTGCCCCGGCGTCACGTGCTCGCGGTGCACGGGTAGGTCCCCCTCTGTGACGTGTAGGTCGGTGCGGCAGACACCGCACGCATGCACGGCAACTAACAGCTCCGTCGGTCCAGGACGCGGTACCTCGGTGGTAACTCGCTCGAGCGGGTGGGTTTCCATCGGCCCCGGACGGCGGACCCGCCAGGCGCTCATCGTCGTTGTGGTGCGCGCTGACGCCATCACTCCATGATGCCGCGACGCGCCGGTCAGCCGAAGGGCTAGCGGCGCAAGAGGTTAGCAGCCGCTACAGGGTTCGCGTGCGCCGTGACGTGAAGGCCCTATAGATCAGCAACAGGATCACCGCTCCGACCAGCGCACCCAAGAAGGAGTGGTGAATCGGGGGATGAATATCGAATTTATGCGGCGGGAAGACCAGGCTGCCAAGGGTGCCGCCAACCCACGCTCCGGCAATGCCCAGCAGCACCGTTGCGATCAAACCGATGTGCTGCCTGCCGGGAACGATGAGTCGCGCGATCAAGCCAACGATGAGGCCCAGGATGATCATCCAGATGATGTTGTACCAAACCACGACCCGCTCCTTCGTATTGACCGGTAAGGAGACCGCGGAGGTGTAGCCCGAAGCACGTCCCGGTATACCGCGTCAGCGTAACGATTTCGGCGCCCACGCGGGTGCGGTCGGTTTAACTGCAACCCAAATGTCGGTGGCGATGACGCGCAGTTGCCGCTCAGGTGGAGAGCGTCGACCCGGGCGCCGACGCACCGGCTGGAGAGCCGGCCGGTGCCGGGCCGGCCGGCGGCGCATTAGGCGCGGGAGCTGGAGCCCCCGGCGCAGCAGGTGCCGGGGCCGCTGGGGCAGCAGGTGCCGGAGCCCCCGGCGCAGCAGGGGCCGGAGCTGGCGGGGCAGCCGGTGCCGGAGCTCCCGGAGCGGCTGGCGCCGGGGCTGCCGGAGCCGGCGGCGGAGTCCACGGGCGGATCGACTCGGCGAGCGTCTTGGCGGCCGCCTTGTCGACCGGGTCGTTCGCGGTCCCGAGCCACACCACGAACCAGCGCTGGTTCTGGGCGCCCTGCGCACCCTGGCGGGCATTCGACGCGGCAGGACCGACGACGCCCGTCCAAATCTGGCCGTTCGGTTTGCTCGTGTCGGAGAACTTCACCTCGTAATACGACGCGCTACCGGACATCCCGTTGGCGCTGAGCGGGGTGCTGTCTTGGTTGATCCGGGTCCCGGGATAGGGCATGAAGAACTCGCCCATATCCGAGCCCAGCCGGGTCGCGGCCTTAGTGTTGTCGGGTTCGGCGCTGGCGTAAAGCTTTTGATCCAACCTGCCCAGCACGATGCGGGTGTCGTTCGCCACCGGCGGCGCTTGGCCCGGCGCCGGTGGTGGCCCGGTCTCCTTGCTGAGCAATGCCGACCCATAGTCGAGGTGGGTGGCGTCCGACTCCACCCAGCCGGCGGGAATGACGTAGCTGAAACCACCTGCGGCGTTGTTGACCCGGCCGGGTTCAGGGGCATTCGGATCGGCCACCGGCGGTGGGGCGTTGGGATCGGCTCCCGGCGGCCCTGCGACCGGGTCGGCGGCCGGAGGTGCAGCGTTGGGACCAGCCGGACCAGGCGCGGCATCTGGTGCTGGGTTCGTACCGGCTGGCGCCGGCGCGGCGGTGGTGCTCGGCGGGGCGGGCGCCGGATCGGCGATCGCCGTTGTCGTAGGCACGGTAAGTGTGATGGCGCCCGCACCGGTCATCGCAGCGATCGCCAGCGTCGCCGCGACGCCCCTGCGGCGCGTTTGGTTAGCATCCCCCTGCTTCATGGCGAAAAACCTACCGTGTTACTTCCGTGACGCAAGTAGGTTCGGCTGAGAAATGTAATCTCGCGTTGCATTGCGACAAGGCGTGAGCGGCGCCTATTAGCCAGGCGGGTCGACGCCGGGCGCCGGGCGCGTCGGATGCAGCGCCACCTCCTGCGCCTTGACCGAAAACCAGACACGTTGCCCGGGCGTCAGCGATAGTTCCGCGGCGGCGTCAACGGTGATGTCAGCGGCCAGCCCCGGCGCGCCGTCGGGCTGCTCAGAGCCGCGCACACGCACCGCAGGGCCGCGCGAATCGAGCTCTGCCACGGTCACGGCGACCGTATTGCGTGGGCTGCCATGCGGCGCTTCTCGATACACCGCCACCGCCGTCGGCGCAAACACCGCAACCGCCTGTTGGCCACTGGTCAAGTCCTCCGCTGCAGTGCCGTGCCAGACCGCACCGGAGCGCGCATGTAGCGCGCCGTCGGGACCGAGCGTGCCATTCACCAGATTCACGCCGGCGATGCGGGCGCCGAAATGGCTGCGCGGCGCGGTCAGCACGTCGGCCACCGGGCCGTGCTCGGCGACTCTGCCCGCTTCGAGGACCAATACCCGATCGGCCAGCGTGAAGACGTCTAACAGGTCATGGGTTATCAGGACGGTGCTTCGCGCATTGCGAGTGACCACGGTGCGCAGCACCGCGCGAACCGCAGCCGCCGCCGCGACATCGAGCCCGGCCAGCGGCTCGTCGAGAAGCAGCACGTCCGGCTCGGCGGCGAGCGCACGCGCGATTGCGACGCGCTGAGCCTGGCCTCCCGAAAGGTGCCGCGCCTTGCGGTCGGCCAACTCTTCGGCGTCGACTTCGCGCAGCCAGCGCAGCGCTGACGCCTTGCCCCGCGAGTCCCACACCAACCGGCGACGGCAGCGCGGCCCGAACGCCACGTTGGCGGCCACGCTCATGTGCGGGAACAGCAAGGGATCCTGCAGCAGCAGCCCGACCCGCCGGTCGTGCGTTGGCACGTCGATGCCGGCAGCGGTGTCGGTCAGCACTCGCTCCCCCAGGCGCACCAACCCCACGTCAGGGCGGACCAGCCCGGCGATGACATGCAGCGCGGTGGACTTGCCGGCGCCGTTCGGGCCGAGCACGGCCAGCACTTCGCCGGCCGAGACGGAAAACTGCAGATCGACGCCCCGATCGGCCACCACCGCGCGCAACCGCAACTCGCTCATGCCGCCGCGCTCGCTCCCGTCAGCCTGCGGGTGCCGACACCCAGCACCACCAGCGCCGCCACCACCACCAGCACGAGCGACAACGCCACCGCCGCGTCGGCGTCAGTCACCCGCTGAAGGTAGATCTCCAGCGGCAGCGTGCGGGTGACACCTTGCCGTGAACCGGCGAACGTCAACGTCGCACCGAACTCACCGAGTGAACGGGCGAACGCGAGCACCGCTCCGGAAACCAGGCCGGGCACCAGCAGGGGCAGCGTCACCCGCCACCACACCGCGGTCGGCCGCGCCCCTAATGTCGCCGCCACTACCTCGTAGTCGGCGCCCGCGGTGCGGGCCGCGCCCTCCAGGGCGATGACCAGAAACGGCAACGACACAAAGGTCTGCGCCAACACCACAGCGGTGCTCGTGAAAGCGACATGGACACCGGCCATCTCCAGGTAGCGTCCGACCAGCCCGAGCCGGCCGAACGCGTACAGCAACGCGATGCCGCCGACCACCGGCGGCAGGACCAGCGGCAACAACACCAGCGGCCGCAGCAGCCGCACCGACCGCGCGGTGCTGCGGGCCAACACCAAGGCCATCGGCACGCCCAACAAAATGCACAGTGCCGTGCTGGCGGCCGCGGTCTTGATACTTAACAACAGCGCTGTCGTCGACGCCGGGCTGGTAACCAACGACCAGAAATGGGCCCAGTCGACCTTGACCGCGACCGCGACAAGGGGCAGCAGCACGAACACCATTCCCGCCGCGGCGGGCACATAGACCCAGCGCGGCACACCGGCATCCGCGATCAATGCCGACCGTCAGGGCTTGGCGAAGCCGGCCTGCTGCAGAGCTTTCTGACCTGTCTCACTGGTCACCGCGTCGACGAACTTCTGAGCCAGCTGCGGCTGAGACGATTTCTTCAGCACTGCAATGGGATACACGTTGCGCGCCGCCGCTGCTTCGGGGAAGTTGACCGTCGTCACTTTTGAGCCGGCGTTGATCGCATCCGTGACATAGACCAGCCCGGCGTCGGCCTGACCGCTGGTGACCTTGTTGAGCACATCGGTCACGCTGGGCTCCTCGCTGGCCGGGCTGATACGCACGCCGGTGTTGTCCTCGATGCGGTGAGTCGCCGCACCGCAGGGCACCGGCCGCTGGCAGACCACCACCGCTAGCCCGCCCTTGTTGAGGTCGGCGAAGGACTGGACATGCTTGGGGTTACCGGGCGCGGTGACGATGACCAGCGTGTTGGAGGCGAAATTAACCGGCTTGCCGGCCAGCAGCCCGGCCTTGGCGACTTTGTCCATTTGCGCGGTGTCGGCCGAGGCGAAGGCGTCGGCCGTGGCTCCTTGGGTCAACTGCGTGGCCAGCTCGGAAGATCCGGCGTAGTTGATGTCGACGCTGGCGCCGGGATTGTCGGTCTTGAACTGCGCAGCGATGGTGTCGAATGTCGGTCTGAGCGAAGCGGCGGCGAAGACCAGCAGCGGTTTTGGCGCCGGCGGTGACGACTGGGTGGTCGGTGGCGGGGACGTTGACTGCGATGGGGACTCCGAGCTGCATCCAGTCAGGCCCGCTACCAGGAGTATTACCAGCCAACCGGTCACCACCC
>NZ_DASRBZ010000022.1:0-2990 GCF_035653355.1 Mycobacterium sp.
CCACCACCCGCTACTTCGCTGAATCGGACAACCGCCCGGACTTCTCCGAGACGGTCGAGGGCTCGCTCGAAGACCGCGGCTACGGTCTGGAAGGACTCATCAGCCGCTACACCGTAATCCACGGCCTGGTGGACGCCCCGACCCAATACGCGCTGCTGGAAAACGCCCGAAGGGCCGGCACCGGTCTGAGCCCGGGCGAGTACCTGCGTTCAATGGGCGAGCTGTTCGCGCCGTTCACCAAAGTCGCCGCCGCCAACCCGTTCGCCGCCGCGCCCGTCGAGCGCAGCGTCGAGGAGCTGATCACCGTCACCGAAAGCAACCGGATGATCTCCGACCCCTATCCCCGGCTGCTCGTCGCCCGAGATCAGGTGAACCAGGGCGCAGCCGCGCTGCTGATGTCGGTGGGAGCCGCGCAGCGACTGGGCGTGCCGGAGGACAACTGGGTGTACCTGCACGGCCACGCCGACCTGGCCGACCAGAGTCTTTTGGACCGGCCCGATCTGGGGCATGCCCCCTCGGCGGTGATGGCTGTGCAGGAGGCGCTGAGAGTGGCCGGCATCGGGATCGACGAGGTCGCCACCTTCGACCTGTACAGCTGCTTTCCGGTGCCGGTGTTCAACATCTGCGACGGCATGAGCATCGCACCCGACGACCCGCGCGGCCTGACCCTGACCGGCGGGCTGCCGTTCTTCGGCGGGGCCGGCAACAACTACTCGATGCACGGCGTCGCGGAGACAGTCATCCGAATGCGCAGCGCGGCAGGGGAATTCGGCCTCGTCGGCGCGAACGGCGGCATCATGAGCAAGTACTCGGTCGGCGTCTACTCGACTACGCCGGTGGAGTGGAAGGCCGACCGCAGTGCAGAGCTGCAGACCCAGATCGCCGCGGCACCCACCGTCGCGGTTACCGAGCATGCCGACGGCCCAGGCACGATCGAGACCTACACCGTGCGCCGCGACAACGGGCGTCTGACCGGAATCATCATCGGCCACCTCGACGCCGACGACAGCCGGTTTCTTGCCACCACCGAGGACGAGGAGCTGATCGCGCTGCTCACCGACGGCGATCCGCTCGGGCACCCGGTGTCGGTTCGCTCCTTCGACTACGGCAACCGCTGCAGCCTCTAGGCCGAGAAGACGCAGAGGCCCCTTTTTCCCTCGGCGTGTTGGGTGCCTTTTGCGTCTGCTCGCGCTTAGGCCGCAGCCGCGAGCTTGCCCGCCAGCCGCTCGACGTAGGCAGCGATCTCGTCCTCAGAGCGGTCGGGCAATCCGAAAAGCACCTCGGTTACCCCTAATTCAGCCCAGTGCGCCAGCTTCTCCGGCACCGGCTTGAAATCCAGGGCCACAATCTGCGGCGCCCCCTCTCGGTCCGCGCTTGCCCAAACGTCTTGCAACAGCTTCACCGGCTCGTCGATGTCGAAGTCGCGGGGAGTGGTGATCCAGCCGTCGGCGCTACGGGCAATCCACTTGAAGTTCTTTTCGGTGCCGGCGGCGCCCACCAATACCGGAATGTGCTTTTGCACCGGCTTCGGCCAGGCCCAGCTGGGCCCGAAGTTGACGAATTCGCCCTCGTAGGCAGCTTCTTCCTGCGTCCACAGCGCCCGCATCGCCTCGATGTATTCGCGCAGCATTGTGCGTCGCCGCCCTGGTGGCACGCCGTGGTCGGTGAGTTCGTCAGTGTTCCAGCCGAAGCCGACGCCGAGGCTGACCCGGCCGCCCGACAGATGGTCGAGGGTGGCAATGGACTTCGCGAGCGTGATCGGGTCGTGCTCGACAGGCAGCGCCACCGCGGTGGACAAGCGCACCCGGGAGGTGACCGCGCATGCCGTGCCGAGGCTCACCCACGGGTCGAGAGTGCGCATGTAACGGTCATCGGGAAGCGACGCGTCGCCCGTCGTCGGATGCGCAGCCTGCCGCTTCACCGGTATGTGGGTGTGCTCGGGCACGTAAAAGGTGCGGAAGCCGTGATCCTCGGCAAGCCTGGCGGCCGCCGCAGGGGCGATGCCACGGTCGCTGGTAAAAAGCACAAGCCCGTAATCCATGCCGAGAATTAGAACGTGTTTCACCTTGGGCGAGCAAGCGGGCAGCGATTCGCCGGGTCGCTGCCTCGCCACGTGACACGCCGATCGCCGCGACACCCCCGCTGCAACGTGCGCTAGCGTGGATGGTCGAATCGCGTCGCAACGCCTGCGCTGGCAAGTCACGGCGTTCATGGAGCGGTCCACGCAGCGTCGCGCGGAAGCGGCGCCTGGGGAATAGAGCGTCGCAACACCGTGGCGCCCAACGGCACTGGAAGCACAGGAGAAGCAATGACCTACTCGCCCGGTAGCCCCGGATATCAGCCCGCGCAGTCCCCTGGCTCGTACGGAGGCTCCACACCGTCGTTCGCCAAGTCCGATGACACCGCCAGCAAGCTCCCGCTCTACTTGACCATCGCGGTGGTGGCACTCGGTTTGGCGGCGTACCTGGCGAGTTTCGGTCCCATGCTGACGATCAGCGCCGATGTGGGACCGGCCGGGGACGAGATTTCCAGCGGCGGCGGAAGCCTCGGTGTCGCCGCGGCCTTGCTGGCCGGGCTGCTGGCCGCGGTCAGTTTGCTGCCCAAAGCCAAGAACTACCACGCGATAGTCGCGGCGGTAGCGGTGTTAGCCGCGTTGGTGGTGATACAAGAGACGCTGAGCAAACCCAGCGGCTTCTCCATCCGCTGGGCGCTGTGGTTTGTGCTGGCGTGCACGGTGTTGCAGGCCATCGCCGCCGTGGGAGCGCTTTTGTTGGACGCGGGCGTCGTCACGCCCCCGGCGCCACGGCCCAAATACGACCAGTACGCGCAATACGGGCAGTACGGCGGATACTACGGTCAGCCTCAGGGTCAGCAACACGCCCCGTTCCAGCATCACGGTCCTTCCGGCTACGGGTCGCAGTTCGGCGGTTATTCCGGGCCCTCCACAGGCGGCTTCGGCGCGGTTGGTCACCAGCAGGGTTCGCAGCAAG